>CALDTJ010000201.1 GCA_937924145.1 uncultured Saprospiraceae bacterium | reverse complement strand
ATGGATATTTGGCATACTGCAAGTGATAGCAATCAATATTTAAGTCATGGTTGGATTGGTCGTTATTTGGATAATGAATGTGCTGGTTCTGAGCAAGTTTTGCACGCAATAGAAGTGGATGATACCTTGAGTTTGGCTATGAAAGGAGCGCAACATTCAGGTTTTGCGGTTAGTAATCCTATCAAGTTGAAAAAACAGGCAGACAATCGTTTTCTGAAAGCCATTGCTGATAATGCCGCCCATCAAGAAGAAGAAAATGTCGCTTATCTGTACAAGACGCTAATTGACACCCAATCTTCAGCAGATTATTTGTACGAAAAGGCTAAAACGCATAAATCAAAAACTACTTACCCTAAAAATGCTTTTGCCAAAGATTTAAAGCAAATTGCAGAGTTAATTACAGCGGATTCCGCTACTAAGATTTACTATGCAGGTATGGGGGGATTTGATACGCACGCCAATCAAAAAGGGGCGCAAGCTAGACTCTTGAAAAACTATTCTGAAAGTGTAACTGCTTTTGTTAAAGACTTAAAAGCTAATGGCTTATTGGATGATGTACTGATTTTGACTTTTTCAGAATTTGGTCGTCGAGTAAAGCAAAATGGTAGTGGTGGTACCGATCATGGGACTGCCAATAACGTCTTTTTGATGGGTGGAAATTTGAAAAAATCAGGGTTCTATAATGCTGCGCCTGATTTATTAAATTTGGAAAAAGGAGATTTGGTCTATGATATAGATTTTCGAGAGATTTATGCGACAGTTTTAGAAAATTGGTTAGAGGTCGATGCCCAAAAAGTTTTAGGAAAATCCTTTGGAAAATTGTCTATCGTTTAATTCTTACTATTCAAATACGCTCTCCATTTTTGAAAAGGAATTTTTTAGTTAGATAAGGTAAAAAACGCAGATGACACCTACTATTTCTTAAGTCATTTCTAAGTCAGAAATTTTTCTAATCCAGAAATTAACTGTTTAAAACTTGTAGATTTATTAGCTGCCAAATTCATGTACAAAGGGATGTTTTTCGATGCATAACCTTTTTGAAATTCTTTAATAATTTTTTCAAGTTCATATGAACCAAAGCAATTATCAACATTTCTAAATTTAGCTCTGTATTTATAAGATTTAGCTTTAAATTTAGGATAGACTTTTTCAATTGCATCCATATCTCCTAAATACCAGTTTTCTAATTCTCTGCATGAAATTCTTATTAGAATAGGACAAGTCCCGTTTGTTCTGCATAATTTAATAAGGCTATCTTTTAATTTTATACAATCATTTGAATCTTGGTCTTGAATTATAATAACTTTAGAAGGTGTGCTGAATTTTGAAAAAGCTCTTATTTTTTTTGGAATAGATTTTTTTAAGTCACTCTTACCTTGATGTGGCCTTAAAAAACAATTAATATTTAATTCATAGCCTTTTGGTAGAATTTTGGGAAGAATTATAGATAATAAATTTTCCATAGAAGATTCTTCTAAAAGAAACTCAATATGATAATTTTTATAACTTTTTATTTCCATCTTATTCATTTTGGTCCGCTACCTTTAAAGTATTTTTGTTTCCATAGATAACCTAATAAATCACCTTCTTTATAGAGTTCATTGACTATTGGAAAGTCAGAAGCTCTAATAATTGATGAATATCCATCTTTCTTTTCTATCCAAAAAAGTTCATCTAATTTAAGAGCATTAACAAAATCTGGTGAATGGGTTGATATAAATACCTGACCTCCATTAATTGAGTATATTCTTAATTCTTCTGCTAATTCATAAAGTAATTCTGGGTGAAGATAATTTTCTGGTTCTTCAATTGCCAATAAAGGATGTGGAGATGGATCGTATAAGAGTATAAGGTATGCAAACATCTTTATTGTACCATCTGAAACATATCTTGCAACAAATGGATCTTTAAAACTTCCATCTTGGAATTTTAGAATAATTCTACCATCAGCAGTTTCGACAGACTCAACTTTTTCTATACCAGGAATCCTTTCTTTTAACTTTTTTAGAATTGTAATAAATGTCTCAGGATAATTATCATAAATGTATTTAGTTACTTGAGCTAAATTATTTCCTGTTCTTGAAAGGTGTTCACTTATTCCTGTATCCATAACTGCTTGTGCAGATGAAATCTGGAAATTAGAAACATACCATCCTTCTAATAATTTTCTGAAAGAACTAACTGCTTTAAATTTTTGAAATTGGCCTAATCCTTTAATTGCTAATATATCAGGGGAGTCTAGTTGTTGTTCTTCCCTCTCTTCTACAACTCCTTCTTTTCCGTAATCTTCTTCATTTTTTATAGCGGTGCCTTGCCCAAGACTAAAGTTAAGAAAGTGCCAAGGCTGACCTCTATTACCTCGTCTATATTTTAAAATTTCTTTTTGTATGACAATTTTTCCTTTCTCTGAACCAATTTCCAATTGATAGGTAATTAATGGAGATAAAGATCCATCACCTTCCGTATTTCTAAATTTTATTTCAAATTCTATGTTTCCCTTTGAATTTCTTGAAATAACTTCTTTATAACCACCTCTTTTATTAATAGCTATGGTTACGTTATTTTTTAAAGCATCACTAAGAAAGCCAAACACTTCAAAAAATGTAGTTTTTCCAGAGCCATTAGCTCCTAAAAAAACACACATCTGAGGCAAATTATCAAGTTTTGCGTCAAAAAAAACTTTAAAATTTTTTATTTTGATACTTTCGATTTTCATTGTCTTGTAATTTAATTTCAGCTACAGCTAATTAATCTGCCACGAAATGCTTATTTCTGTAAATATAGAATATTTAGTAAGAATTTCTAGTATTACTCTAGTTATTGCTAAATGGTTGTAGCTTTAACAAGGGTAAGCTACAAAAATAAAAAGCCCCATCGTATCGCAACAATGAGGCTTTTCCAAAAATAACGTTCATTACGAACGTCCCATATTTATTCTTAAGTTAGATTGAATAATGAATAATCAATCAACGAATAATCAATTATAAAAACGGTGCAATTACTAAAGCAACTACAGACATCAACTTCAACAAGATGTTCAATGATGGGCCAGAAGTATCCTTAAATGGATCACCTACTGTATCACCAACAACTGCTGCTTTGTGTGCCTCAGAACCTTTGTAGTGCTTAGCACCTTGAATAGTTACGCCTTCTTCAAACATCTTCTTAGCGTTGTCCCAAGCACCACCTGCGTTAGATTGGAAGATTGCCATCAATACACCACAAACCGTTACACCTGCTAATAAACCACCTAACATCTCCGCACCACCACCGAAACCGATGATTACTGGAGAAATTACAGCTACTAAACCAGGTAAAACCATTTCACGAATAGATGCATCTGTAGAAATCTTCACACATTTGCTATATTCTGCTTTTCCGTCTGCTGCATCAAATACTGCACGATCAGATGTGCTCCAATCTGCCATATCTTTTCCGTCATTCTTCTTCATCATTGCTAAAGCAGCTTTCAATTCAGGAATATCTTTGAATTGTCTTCTTACTTCTTGGATCATATCCATTGCCGCACGTCCTACTGCCCCCATTGACATAGCAGAGAAAACGAATGGTAACATACCTCCGATTAATAATCCTGCCATTACTCTTGGTTGAGCAATATCAATAGAAGTAATACCTGCTGTTACCATAAAGGCTGCAAATAAAGCCAACGCAGTTAATGCTGCTGAACCAATCGCAAATCCTTTTCCGATAGCTGCGGTCGTATTACCTACTGCATCTAACTTATCCGTACGTTGACGTACTTCTTTTGGCAATTCAGCCATTTCAGCAATACCACCTGCATTATCAGAAATAGGTCCATAAGCATCTACTGCTAATTGAATACCTGTGTTAGACAACATTCCTACTGCCGCAATTGCGATACCGTATAATCCAGCAAAGTGGTGCGCTCCAATAATAGCTGCTGCTAAAATTAAGGTAGGCCACAATGTTGACATCATACCAACTCCTAAACCTGCGATGATGTTTGTTGCTGCTCCTGTGACAGATTGGTCAACAATACCTTGAACTGGTTTAGTACCCGTACCTGTATAGTATTCTGTGATTTTACCAATTGCTAATCCTGAAACTAGACCGATGATTACTGCAAAGAAAACACCGTTAGAAGTATATGCTGTTGCATCGCCTGTTATTGCCCAAGATTCAGGTAACATCCATTTGATAATGAAATAAGTCAATACTAACATTAACCCAGCAGCCGTAAATTCTCCTAAGTTCAATGCTTTATGAGGATCACCACCATCTTTTACTTTTACTAAGAAAGTACCTAAAATAGAAGTTATAATTCCTGTACTAGCTAATACTAATGGTAATAATACAGCATTTAATCCGCCCCATTCGTTAGTAGTGGCAAACTGTGCAGATGCCATAAATGCAGAACCTAATACCATTGTACCAATGATAGAACCTACATAAGATTCGAAAAGGTCAGCGCCCATACCAGCAACATCACCTACGTTGTCCCCTACGTTATCTGCAATCGTTGCAGGGTTTAATGGGTGATCTTCAGGAATACCTGCCTCTACTTTACCTACCAAGTCCGCTCCAACGTCTGCTGCTTTGGTATAAATACCTCCACCAACACGTGCAAATAAAGCGATAGAAGATGCACCAAAAGAGAATCCTGTTAAAACAGTAATCACTCTTCTTACTTCTTCCATATTTGCGACACCAAACATGCCTTTATATACGATGAATAAAGTACCTAATCCTAAAACACCTAATCCTACTACGCCTAATCCCATAACTGCACCACCCGCAAAAGCGACTTCTAAGGCTTTGCCAAGACTAGTTCTAGCGGCTTGCGTTGTTCTTACGTTGGCTTTAGTTGCTACTTTCATTCCGATGTAACCAGCTAAAGCAGAACAGATCGCACCTAACACAAAAGAAAGAGCTACCATCCAAGAAGAATCAGCACCTGCTGAAAAAGCTAATAAAGCGGCAACTACAGCTACGAAAATAGCTAGTACACGGTATTCAGCACTTAAGAAAGCCATTGCGCCTTCTGAAATGTTATCGGCAATTCTTGCCATTTTTGGTGTTCCTACATCTTGTTTTGACACCCAACCAGACTTCCAGAAAGTGTATAGCAAAGCTATTGCACCGAAAGCTGGGATTGCATAAGTAATGTTCTGACCCATATTCGTTTCGTTTGTTAAGTAATTTTAAACTCGCTGCCAACTAGATTAATCCTAGTCCTATGAGTTATAAATCAATGATTTTTAGATATTTAAAAATGTAAATTGTTATTTTTAGAATCGGTGCGCAAAAGTAACAGAATTTGTGATTTTGACCAATTTTTTGGTGAATTTTCGCTATTATTGGCAATAATTTTAACAAGAGTAGAGAAAAGAGAGTTGAGAAGAGAGATAAGCCAATAGGAAATCTCTGAATTTGAATTAGCTATTTTACTTACTCAATCAAGTTTTAGCCAATATCTCAATGCTCATATTGCTACTTTTTGATCAAATAAAGTATGAAGAAATATAAAAATATCAGAGATTCTAGAGTAACGATGACTCAATTGATGCTTCCTTCTCATTCTAACTTTAGTGGGAAAATTCATGGTGGCTATGTCCTCAATTTAATGGATCAAATTGCCTTTGCTTGTGCCTCCAAACATTCGGGGCATTATTGTGTGACAGCATCAGTGAATCG
>CALDTJ010000200.1 GCA_937924145.1 uncultured Saprospiraceae bacterium | reverse complement strand
TAATTTCTGCCAATGATACAATAGCCTCGACATTTATTTTTAGAAATAGGCTGAGAAACAAAAAAGTACACCATGCCTTTTTCTCCGCCCCACCCCAACCGAAGTACAATAGTATAAGGCAAATGTAAGCGATAAACACTTCTTCTTTCTGGTTGCACGACGTCCTCATTCGCAAAAACAGGGAATTCATCCGTATTAGTCGCCTCAGGTCGGACGATGGAATAATGTAAAACAGCACCTTTGCGTTCCACTTTACACTTAGGCACTTCGGGTCTATTAGGGTCACCCAAAAGTCCAGGATGCACCCATGGGAAATGTCCAAAATCTGTAAAATTTTCAACTTGTCTAGAGGAATCACTTTTCCAGTCAAAAGGTCCTGTTTGCACCACTTTCCAATCTGTATCTTCTAATTCTGGTATTTCTGGCAGAGGATATACGGGTGATTCCAAAGCCACCCAAATCAAACCATATTTTTCTTTACAGTGATAAGTCGGCGTTTTCGCTTTTTCAGGAATAGCGGTATCTGGTGCTTGTGGAATAAACACACAAGCCCCTTTTTTATCATATTCCCACGCATGATAAGGGCAAACCAAATAGTCGTCTTTTACCCAACCCAAGGACAATGCTGTTCCTCTATGAATACATAAATCTCTCATGGCGTGTACGGCTCCCGTTGAATCGCGCCAAATGACGACAGCCTTATCCAATAAAAAAGTACCATGAGGCTTTTTTGTCGCTACTTCTTTGCTATAAGCTACTGGATGCCAGCAGGCTTTTAGTTTTTCTGGAAACTCCATAATACAATATTGGTTATTCTAATTTTAGGAATGCAAGTCTTTCCAGTCCTTGAGTCCTAGAAAGATTCTATCACTTTAGAATAAAAGTCTAATAGAAATGTATATCAAAAATCCTCAAGTAACTGAATTATGTCTATTTTTTCTAACTTTATCGCATATTTTAAAAATAAATCAAATTATGCGGCAATTTTTTAGCTTATTCGTTTTTTGTTTTAGCATATTATTATGCTGGCAATGTAGTATCAACAAAACAAATCTCCTACAACTCCAACAAGGTAAATGGGAACAACTAAAATCCGTTGATGGAAGTGTTCCTGTAAAAAGGCATGAGGCAGCCTTTGTAAGCGTCAATGACAAGTTTTACTTATTAGGTGGTCGGCGGATGAATCCAGTAAGTATTTATGATGCTAAAACTAAAAAATGGACAAATGGTGCAGTCCCTCCGATTGAGTTACACCATTTTCAGCCAGTGGTTTATGGCACAGATATTTACATTTTAGGTGCTTTGACGGGCGGTTACCCAGGCGAAACACCAGTCGAACATATTTATATTTATCAGACAACAAATGACTCATGGAAAAAGGGCACAGCGATTCCTACTGATAGATTGCGAGGTGGTGCTGGCGTGGCATTGATGAACGATAAAATTTATTTGTCTTGCGGCATTAAGGATGGTCATCGTGGGGATCATAAAAAATGGTTGGATGTTTTTGATATAAAAACTGGAAAGTGGGAAAAATTGCCAGATGCACCAAGACCTAGAGATCATTTTCAATCGGTTATCGCCAATAATAAATTGTACAACATTGGAGGTCGAACAACCATTGCCGCAGAGAATCCATTTAAAAATACCATTGGAGAAGTCGATGTTTTTGATTTTACTACTCAAAAATGGAGTACGATCAATGACCCCATTCCTACCAAGAGAGCAGGAAATTTCACACTTTTATTAGGGGAAGATATTCTGGTTTTTGGTGGAGAATCTTTTACGCAAGAACCTGCCCACTCGGAAGTAGAGGCATTGAATGTTAATTCTCATAAATGGACCATTTTACCGCCTTTGCCTGTTGGTAGGCATGGAACAGGAGCTGTATTTTTAAATAATAAAATTTATACGGCATCGGGTTGTGGTAATAGAGGTGGTGAACCAGAATTAGCTGATTTATGGTCTTTTGAATATTAAAATCTTTTGCAAAATGTGGAAATGTTCTTCAAAACTAGGTATTGAATTACCACATAGACATATGGAACTGAAGTTCAAAACGATATTAGGATTACTACATAGCCACATAGTAAAAACACAACTTGTCCCTGATTCCTATCGGGATAGAACACAATAGTTTTCATAACTAGATGTTGACCGAGCAGTAGCATTTTTGCTAAGCTAGATGTTGAACGAGTGTTAATATTTCACTAAGTTATAATTGAAATATTTTAATATTAGCTTAGCAAAATGCTACTGCTCGAAATCGTCAAAGCTACTGCTCGGTCAACATCTAGCTTAGAAAACTATGTGTCCTATGTGAAAAAACTATGTGACTATGTGGTAATTTTCGAACTTCAGTGCCATAGACTATGTGGAAATCAAAATCATGCTCATTTTCTGTTACAGTCCAACATTAAATCATATTAACAATACACTTAATTTCTTCCAATCCCAACTTTCTTTTACTTTTGCGGTTTAAAATAACACATCCCTCTAAGTTGTGCAATTCACAATAATTACAACTTAGAAAATGGTGTTTCTTATGCAATAATAAACTAACCATAATATGACCACTGAAGAAACCTTAAAGTTAATAGCACTCAACGACAAACACATTGAATTAGGTGCCAAAATGGTTCCATTTGCAGGCTATTCTATGCCTTTGCAATACTCTGCACTAACCGAAGAACACAAAACGGTAAGAAAAGGGGTTGGTGTTTTTGATGTATCACACATGGGCGAATTCTTTTTGAAAGGCCCTAATGCTTTGGCATTGATCCAAAAAGTAACTAGTAACGATGCTTCCAAATTAGTCGATGGACAAGCCCAATATTCTTGTTTACCAAACGACCAAGGCGGCATTGTAGACGATTTATTGGTCTACAGAATAGCAGATGAATCCTACATGTTGGTTGTCAATGCTTCCAATATTGAAAAGGACTGGAATTGGATTGCTAAACATAATGATTTAGACGTCGAAATGACCAATGAATCGGATGATTATTCTTTGTTTGCGGTACAAGGGCCTTTAGCTGTAAAAGCATTGCAAAAACTAACCGACGTTGATCTAAGTGCTATTAAATATTACCACTTCCAAATTGGCGAAATGGCGAATATTGCTAATGTAATTATTTCAGCAACGGGCTATACTGGTGCTGGTGGTTTTGAATTATACGTCAAGAATGAAGATGCTGCGGCACTTTTTGATGCAGTAATGGAAGCTGGTCAAGCAGAAGGTATTCTACCGATTGGTTTAGGTGCTAGGGATACTTTGCGATTAGAAATGGGTTTCGCACTTTATGGCAATGATATCAATGATACAACCTCACCTCTGGAAGCAGGCTTGGGTTGGATTACGAAGTTCTCCAAAGAATTTACTAACTCAGCAGCGCTTTTGGCCCAGAAGGAGGCAGGCGTTACTAAAAAATTAGTTGGTTTTGAAATGATTGATCGAGGGATTCCTAGAAAAGGTTATACCATTTTGGATATAGATGGCAATGAAATTGGAGAAGTCACTTCTGGTGGACAATCTCCTAGTTTGGAAAAAGGAATTGGTATGGGCTATGTTCAAAAAGCTTTTTCTAAAAAAGAAACAGAGATTTTAATTCAAATTCGGAAGAAGCAAGTGAAGGCGGTTATTGTACGACCTCCTTTTATTAAGCAATAAATTGATGTTAACCGTAGCTTAGGCTTTCAGCCTGAGCATGTATAGTTTGCAAAAGCGACATGCTCAGGCTAAAAGCCTAAGCTACGACTACGGTAATATTAAGCTAACGCTCCCACCTCTACAGGCACTCCATTCACCGCCGCATTTCCTGTCAATTCATCAATCAACAGTTCATCCGTCAAATCATTGGCACTTACACCTGCATGTGCTTGTGCAATCTTCATTTTAATTTTCTTTCGACCATGTCCCCAACCGTGTGGGATACTCACAACGCCCTCCATCATTTCATCCGATATTTCTACTGGTATTTCTACTTTTCCAACTCTAGAAGAAACGGCTACTCTCTGTCCTTCTACTAAGTTTCTAGCCTTGGCATCATTCGGATGAATGAGCATCGTACAACGATCTCGACCTTTCACCAATCGCTGACTATTGTGCATCCAAGAATTGTTACTTCTTAGGTGTCTACGACCAATTAGCAATAGATGACCATTGGTATCAGGTGCTGTTTTAAGACGTTTTAAATCTTCTTGGAAAATAGTTGGTACTAAGTTTATCTTTTGATCTGTCGTATGCAAGCGTTCAGGAAAACGAGGTCTAAGCGGCCCTAAATCTATGCCATGTTCCGCAGCTTTTACTTCGGCTAAAGACAAACCGTATTCTCCTTTTTTCAAACCACCATCTAATACCATCTCTGGCGTAAAACTATATTGGGCATCAATCTTTTGGCGTAATCCTGCATCTGTTGGCAATTCGTCATGCTGCATTCGTTTGGTCAATTCTTGGAAAATTTCGTAGTCATACTTTGCACCTTCTGCTTTAGCAAATACGGGATCAGAAAACTTCACCACATTTCTAATAGACAATTGATTAAAACCAATATCAAAATGTGGGACTTCTAGACCTGTTGCTGGTGGCAAAATAATATCTGCATGCCTTGTTGTTTCATTCAGATAAATATCTATACAGACCATAAACTCTAGGCTTTCGAATGCCTTATCTAATTTACCACCATTAGGAACAGATAAAACTGGATTTCCGCAAGAAGTAACCATTGCTCTAATTTGCCCTTCTCCCTCTGTCAATATTTCTTCTGCTAAAGTTACTGACGGGATTTCCCCATTAAACTCAGGCAAACCTCTTACTCTACTTTTCCAACGACCTAATTCTCGTTTTTTTCCTTTAGAAGGACGAACTGGATCAAATGCTGGCGAAGGCAACATAAACCCTCCTGCTCGATCCATATTTCCTGTCAAAATATTCAAGCAATGAACCAACCATTGGCATAGACTACCGAATGTCACGGTAGAAACGCCCATCCGACCATAGGCGACTGCTGCACCAGCATTGATAAAATCTTCTGCCAATTGCTGAATCGTTTCAGCAGGAATACCCGTTTTGGCAGCCGCTACATTTATATCGTATTCTTCAATTAAATCTTTTAGTAAATTTATTTGTTCAGCCTCTACTAAATGTGTCAAATGTCTTAAATTCAACTTTGGTTGTTGTAAAACCTCATTGACCATTGCCAATAATAACCAAACATCTGTTCCTGGTTTGATGAAAATATGTTGGCTGGCTTTGTCTGCTGTTTCGGTTTTTCTTGGGTCTACTACGACCACTTTCCCACCTCTTTCTTTGATGGCTCTTAGTCGTTTTCCTAAATCTGGGGCAGTCATAATACTTCCATTAGACACCAAAGGATTGCCACCTAAAATCAACCAAAAATCCGTTCGATCAATATCTGGAACAGGCATCAAAGCAGGATGTCCAAACATGGTCATGGCCGCTAAATGATGCGGCAATTGATCTACAGAAGTCGCAGAAAATCGGTTAGTGGTCTTTAAGGAACGTACAAAAGTTGGTGAAAACAAAGTCGTTCCTAAATTATGAACGGAGGGATTCCCTTGATAAACACCTACCGCATTAACCCCATGTTTGCGCTGAATGTCTTTCAGTTTATTCGTTACTTCCTCAAATGCTTGCTCCCAACTGATTTGTTCCCAACCATCTTTGGTTTTCTTTAGTGGAAATTTCAGCCGATCTGGATCTTCGTATATATCTTTCATCCCCAATGCTTTAGGACATATATGCCCTCGACTAAATGGGTCTTCTTTGTCTCCTCTGATAGAAGTAACTGTATTATTTTCTACTTTAATTTCTAAGCCACACATGGCCTCGCATAGGTTACAATTTCTGTAGTGGGTGTTCTTAGACATAACTTTTTATTTGGTGGTCAATTTTTAAAGTCGGAAGATAGGTGTTCTTGGAGAAAATTGAAAGGTTTTTAGGATTTATATACTAATTAGACGTTGAATTTTCTACCATTTAGGTACTATTTAAGTTCATTTTAGTTTTCACTTTATACATCTTTTTGTATTTTCAATGTTATTATTTTAACTAAAAAATCATATTATGAGAATTACAAAAAAGTACATTGACGATTTAGCTTATCAAATCATTGGGCTGCAATAGAAGTTCATAAATATTGGGGTCCAGGATTGGATGAACAAACTTATCACTTGTGTATGTTAGAAGAACTAGAAATACGAGGATTAGCTGCAAAAACAGAATTTATTGTCGATTTAGATTATAAAGGAAAAATAATCAAATCAGATTTAAGGTGTGACATTTTAGTAGAAAACTTAATTGCTGTAGAACTTAAGTCAGTTAAAAAACTACTACCAATCCATGAGGCACAAACCATAACTTATGCCAAGTTACTTAAATGCCCAAAAGGGATTTTGATAAATTTCAACGTCCTAAACATTTTCCATGAAGGGCAGAAGTCCTTTGTAACAGAACACTACAGAATTTTACCTGAAAAATAGGACAGAGAACACATTAAGAGAATAATATGCTCTCTGTTCTATCTACCATTAAGATTAATAATGAGGAATTCTACCATTTAGACATTTAAGTTCATTTAGAGTATAACTAAAATGAACTTAAATGTCTAAATGGTAGAAAAAAGAAAATGGTCAAATCACTCCACAGTAACCCGAATACCCTCCGAATGACTACTAAACTCAGGCGCATACATACACTGCAAAGAAGTCACCCCATTAGAGAAATTCCCTTCATGTACTACCCTCAAAGGATATTCAAAAACGTGCGTGCCTTTCGTCAATCGGGAGATAAAAAAGTTTGTCGCCACATCGCCCGTACTTTCATAATAACTCAAGCCACCACTATATTTTCGACCACTCAAAACATTGATTGGTTCAAAACCACTCGCTCTCATATCTTTTAAGTGTACGTATTCCATGTCTCTATCCACTCGGATTTCGATGCGGACTTTCAACTTGTCGCCAGGTTGCAATTTAGCACCAGCAGCAATTGGTTTAATTTGTGGTCCATTGTCAGAAGCTACTTCTTTAAACAACTGTTTATCAATCGTTAATGGTGTTTCTTTGAAGGTTTTTACTTTGTCTAAATCTTCAAAATATTGCCAGTAAACAGCTCCCCATGCAGGTTGCTTATTTGGATTCTTGACCTTTATTTCAGCCATATCTGCACCGATATCTTTACCATTCCAAGAAGTTTTGAAATAGCCTGTTCCTGCCTCTGGCGTACTTTGAGCTTGAGCAATTTGCTGAGCATTCGCTTTATCTTTGCCTAAAGCAACTTGGACTTGTTGGTCTTCTAAAATCCAATTATCACCACTCATTAACAAGGCATAAGTCACCGCACTCGTCGCTTTTGTCGTCTTCCAATGATTGGTCTGTTTATTTTTTAATAACCAAATTTTCAACTCATTGACCATAGCTGCATCGTTAGCTACTTCTTCGAATAATTCGATTGCTAAGGCGTGGGTTTCAATCGGCAATTGATACCATCTATAGCCCGAAGGATTTTTCCAGTACATCCCTAATTCTTCACTTTGCAAAGATCTTTCTTTTAGAGATTTCAGAATGTCCTGTGGTACTGCCTTTTTATCCATTCTATTCAAAGCTAAGCCAATCATCCCTTCTTGATAAACTCCTTTGTTCAACCAAAATTGTTCCGCTTGACCGACATAGTAATCATACGCTTTATTGGCTTTTTTACTAACGGACATTTCTGGGAAGAAAGATCGTGCATATAGATAGTGAATCACTAAATTACTCAAGTGATCTTCCTCAAATTTAGCGTTACCCTTACGCACTCTTTCTGCTAAATCATCATAACTCTCCATCAGACGAGTATCCATATATTCTAAAGCTCGTACCAACATATTATTCGTAGCACTTTCGGGTCCGATATCCAAGGCATTTAGCTTTTGTAAATGCCCCATTCCTTCTACTAAATTTTGGGTAATATACCAACTATCTCTCCCTCCAGGGAACCATGCAAAACCACCATTCGCCAATTGTCGCTCTGTAATCTTAGCCAATGCAATCGCTTGTTCATCCGCCATTCGATTTAAGTCGAATAATAAGCCGATATTTTTCTTTTGCTCTTCTTCACTTTGCGCAGCTAGTACCCAAGGCGTCTCTTCTAATAAAGCAGATTTTAACGCTTGGTTCTTCGATAGATTGCTTTTCATCGCATCGGTTCCTTTCCAACTTTCAAAAATACTGTTGATTTTTGGATGGGAATTAGCGACTGTACTGGCTAAAGCATTGGCATAATAGCGATTAAAAATTTGCTCCGTACAATCGTGCGGATACTCCATCAAATAAGGCAAGGCTTGCACCGCATACCAAGCTGGATTCGAAGTAAATTCTAGGGTATATTTATGAGGCGTCAACGATTTGGAATTTACCATATTTCTAAGGCTTTCCAAGGTGAAGGTCTTCGTTTCTTTTCCTCTCAATGCCAACGGCTTTGTTTCTGTCACCAACATTCTATTGGTTAAGACGGGTAAAGTACTTTCTTCGCCATCAGAAAAGTTACCAGCCGTAGCAATTACTCGGTGCGTCACTGCCATCACTTCTCCAAAAGGTATATCCAAAGTCCAACTCAATGGCGCAGATTGACCTGCTTTTGCAGTGAATGGAATGACCGGATTTTTGAGTCCTAATTTTGCATCAATCGGCTGCATAGTCAAGGCATCAAATAACTGAATCGTTGCCTCTCCACTTAAATCATTTTCTGTTAAATTACTAACTTTTGCAGTGAAAGAAATTTGATCGCCTTCTCTCAAAAATCTCGGCGCATTTGGCTGAACCATCAGTTCTTTCTGCGTAACAATTTCTTTTGAAGTAGTCGCAGTTTTCAAGTCCTTAGTAATTGCTAAGCCTAAAAACTTCCATCTAGTCAATGCCTCATTCATCGTGAATTTAATCACCACATTTCCTGCTTCATCTGTTTTTAGATTTGGCATAAAGAAGACCATTTCGTTGAGATTCGTTCTTACTTTTACATCAGACAAATCCGTTTGAGGAGTCTCTTCATTTGAACTTGAATCATAAGTAACGTTTCCTCCTTGTGCATCTCCTTCTAGAGTTGTTTGATCCGAGAAATTAGCATCTCCATCTTCTACTTTCATAGCCGCCATTTCCATCATCTCTGGCTCAGGTGCAGCATCCATCATTCTAGGCGAAGCACTTTTGGTCATAGCACGACTATGCCGAGTCCGACCACGTGCCATTGCTACTCCACCACCATAAAACGGAAATCCAAACCAATTCAAGGACTCATAACTTTTCGGCATAGTCCGAATATATTCTGGTTGCCAGTCTCTGGCATAAATGTACGTATGTTGAGCACTAAACCCGTTAGTCGTCCAAGAAATTTTAGGATACCCATCTACTGGAAAAACATCAAATAACCAATCATTATTAGCAAACTGATCTAGTGATGCATCGTACATTGCTGCCACCATCTCTGCCGCTACTTTCTCACTCTTGGGGCCTGATATTTTAATGCGCCATTCTTCCTCTTGTCCAGGCTTCAACTTGTCTCTAAAAGTCGAATATTCAAATTTCAATTCTTTATTGGACCACGGCACTTTTACCGTTTTACTTTCCTTGTAAGTTCGATTATTATTAGTGTAGGTAATATGGTAATGAAAATTCCCTCTATCTGATTCTTTGATTGGAAAAGAAAGATCTTCCTTGCCTTTAATCGTCTTCCATTCTCTACTAACTACTTTACCTTTTTTCTCTACTTCTACCAGCGCATGTAATTGATCTAAACCTGTTGCTAAACAAATCTCTGCACTTTCTGATGGCTCAAAAGATTTAGTAGGGTGATTCAACCATAAGGCAGTATTTCCATTGTAAGATTTTGATGTTAAATCGTATAATTCAAAATACTTTTTAACTTCAATGGCTTGTCCATATTTATCTTTGGTTGTTAGCTTCAATTCGTATTCGCCTGCTTCCCAATTATTTACAGGCAATGCCCATAATCTTTTCAATCGAGTATCAATGTTTTCGTTATAAATTGCTTTATCTACAGACCAATTTGCTTTGTCGTCCTCATTTTTATAGGCAAAATTTGGAAATTTAGCTGTAAATTCTTTTTGCGTAAGCGCGTAAACATCTGGCTTTTGCCAAAATCGCTTTTTGAAAACAGTATTTGGTGTTTTCAATTGATGCACGGTAATAGCAACTGTTGCCGCTTCAAACTCCCCTGCTAAATTTTCGGTAGTAATATTTAATGGGAAAGGCTCATTTTTTTCAATCTTCTCAGGCACTTTTACATCAGCTTTCAAAGCAATGTAACCAACCGAAGTTTGCATTTCTTTCGACTGTGTTTCACCTGTAATATCCGTCACATCCGCATAGACTCTATAGGTAAATTCTGGTTTTTTATCCGCAGGAATCGACTCATCTGGAATAGCTTTGAAAGTAATAGAAAACTTACCTTCTGCGTCTGTCGTCACTACCCCATTCGTAATTTCCATTTCGGGTCTTTGGTACGGGTTGTATCGGTAATAATAGTAGGGTCGATAAGGAAATCTAACCTGCCTAACTACTCGATATTGCACTTGCGCATTGTCGATATTATTTCCAGCAAATGCTCTAGCAACACCTTCTACCGTCAACTCCTCCCCTAGCTTATAACTTCCTTTGATGGGCTCATAAGTCACCTCAAATTTAGGGCGTTTGTATTCCTCGACATTAAAGTATTTGCTACCTCCTAAGTTAGAAACAATACTCATATTACCCGTCAAACCACTACTTGGTGCTTTAAAAGAACCATTAATCGTCCCATATTCATTGGTAGTTAAATTGACCTTTTCCACCTCCTGTCTATTCACATCATAAAAAATAACTTCTACTGCCTTATTGGGTTGAATGGTTGGCATTCCACTAGGCGATTGTTCAATTACAATACCTTTATAATACACCGTTTGTCCTGGTCGATAAATCGCTCTATCTAAGAAAAAATGCGTGTGCATTTGAGTCGGACCAACATTATTATAGAAGTAGTTAGAATAGTTATCATCTAAAAATAAAACATCTTCGCCTTTAATTAATTTGACTCTAAAGTTTTCCCGCTCGTTCATTTTCAGCGCCACCATTCCCTTTTCATTACTTATAGCCGTTGCCGTCTTTTTATAGTTATATTTTCTACTAATTGCATTGTATTTTCTACTGTGCAATTCTGCTACTACGCCACTCAAGGGTGCGCCTGTCGTTCTATCGACAATTACCAATTCTGGCTGCATCTGTCCAGAAGTTCTAGACCAATTTGCCAAATTAGAAATATGTGTAAAAGTATATCCAACAGCCCCTTTTTCTCCCACAAAATCGGCATTATCAGCAATCAAAACGCCATAATAGCCAAAGGGTAATTTGTCTATATCCACCTCCGTTCGATGACTTCTATAGTCTCCTTCTTGAGGTAAATTAACGGTCTTTACATCAATCGTTTTCTGATTATTTAACCAATCGACAATTTGCTTTTGGTTTTTACCATTCATTGCTCCTTGATCGTCATAACCAATTTCGACAACCTTTATAAATACTTTGGATACGTTTCTATAATTGAGCGAAGCCAAAATAGGTACGTTCGGTACATTAACCTTTTCGATATTTAACGTAAGTTCTTTTCTTAATAGGTTCGCCTGTAAGTTTTTGCAATGGCTAGCTCCTACACTATTCGGAAACTTTGTGATACCTTGGGTACAAAGATTGTAAGCCTTTAATAAATCAAATTTACCAATATTGTCTGGATTTGGTTGGTAGTTTTGCCCTCTTTGCACATACAATTCGGCTATTTCATGAACGATTTCTGCGTAAGCTGGATTATCTAAATATTTCGCACCTAAAGCCTCCAAAGCCTTTTCATAAAAACTATCTTTATTAGGCATAACCGCATTATCATTGACCCATTTTAATCGTTTTAAATCCGCATCAATTAATGCTTCAGATGAACGATCATCCAAATGAGCAGACAGTAGCTGCTGATATAGTAAAATAGTTTGGTATTTCTTCGAAGATTGATCTTTAGTCTCAAATTTAGCTTTTACAAACTCTTCCGCAGGTGCAAAAGCAATCTCGTCCCTTAATTGAAATTTATAAGCAGGTTCCGTTAAATTATTTCGTTGATTATTAAAATGATTTAATGCTCGGTGCATTAGGAAGTCATATAGAGTAGGTCTTAATTTTTCCGTATTTTTTCCTGCTCGAATGATAGCATCAAAATTATCAACATCAATCTTTTTGGTCATTTGACCACCAACCGATGCCAGATATAATTCTGCACTTTTGTCGATCAATTGCCCCATCGTCCAAGTCGCTACATCTTCGTTATTGAAGTCTATAGTTTCTGTTCTATTCCGTATTTTCCAAAGATTGTTATTCAAATATTGGCTATACATTTCTGCTTGCATGGACTGCAATACCGCTTTGGTTGGGAATTCCGCGGATTCGATTTCCTTGCCAAAAGCAGCAATTGCTTTCACCAATCCTTCTTCTTCTAATTGTACTTGATATTTACCTTTATAAATAATGGCCTTGACTGTTTGTGGCGCATTATTCTCTTTTTTTGCTTTGACATAGATCGCCTCCGCATGCTCCAAAGCAGATTTGGGCAAGCCTTTTTGCTCCAGTGAATCGACTTTTTTCCAAGCCGTTTCATAGTTTTCGTTATCGAAATTGGGCATTAGTTGGTTTTGTGTGTTGGTATAAAAATGTAGCGATGCCAGCGCCAAAAAGGCGCACAACAGCAATGGTAATTTCCTCATAATTGGTTGTTTTGGTCTTTTTATGGTAGTCTTAAAAGCCTCGTTCATAAGTTTAAACAATTGATTAGGAATAACTTAGAAACGATTTTTGTGGAAGATAAAGTATTTTGATTGGGTTTTCCAAAAAAATCCGTCCCTTTTACTAATAAATTTTGAAACAGTCCTTTATTCAAAATTGGACAATCTAGGCATTTATTTATATAGCTATAACGCACTAAATTTTAAAGTCCTGCAATAGTAGGACGGGATTATGCTCAGAAATACATAAACTTTTAATTTTTTAACGGAGTCTTAACTTTTAGGTGGGAAATGTGGGAAAGAAATTATAGCCGCATAAAGTTACTCTACAATAAGTAAAGACAGTATAAATTTATGGTTTAATCATTCCTAGGCTGCCAAATCAGCGACAGCGATATTAAAGTCTTTCAAAATATGGTTCAATTCTGTCAAAAATTCATCTCTTCTAAACAGGTATTGATTTTTTAAAATACCTGTTTGATCATCCTCATGAACTTTTATCCTATCATTTACTGATTTGATTTGTTCTAATAAATCAGCAACTCTGATAATTTTTTCATCTATCTTTTTATTCATTTTACTGAAATTTTATACTAATATTAGTTCCCTTCCTTTTTTAAGGGAAGGGTTAGGGATGGGTTAAAAATCGTCAATTTGAGCTTAGCCTGACGGCTATGGTCTGTAACTTCGACCCAGTATTTTTCATATTTTCAACATAATTTTCTGTAAAATCATTTTTATTATAAACTCCTTCTTTTAGCAGATTAACACCCTAAGGACTCCAAATACTACCAAATCGTTCTTTATTTGAATATACTAGGATAATTCCAATGACCATTCCTGGCAATGCACCTACTACATTTTCAGGGTCGTACTTTAAGTGGATTAGGGTAGCATTGAATAAAATAGCTATCGTAAGAATTAAGGCCATTGGAACAAAACGGTTGCTTAATAACGCAATACCTGCTAGTGTTTCTAATACACCAATAACATGCAAAAAACCTGACTTTGCAAAAATTTCCATTAACAACCCTCCATCTCCAGGAATAGGCGGTACACTGAGGAAGTGAAAAAATTTATCTAGTCCAAATAAAAGCATAAGTACTCCTAGAAGTAGACGTAAAATCGTAGTCATTTTCGAATTCATAATAATTTATAGCTATGGGTATTTCTAAATAAAAAATTATAAAAAGGATTTTGCATACTTATTTATCCCGCACACATCGAAAACCCGTATGCTCCAACCCCGTATCCGCACTAGATTTCATCCGAGCCGCTACTCGATATCCAGAACAATAACTATCATTACACAAAAAAGAGCCACCTCTAACAATCTTCTTTGGAATAGTCTTTTCATCTGGATCAAAACTATTGGCTGGACCAAAAGGATTATTGACAATCTTATTTTTAAGTCGATGTGGGTAATAATTTGCATGATACCAATCGGCACAGAATTCCCAGACATTGCCTGCCATATCGTATAACCCGTACCCATTTGGAGCAAATGACGCTACGGGTGCTAAACGCTCAAAACCATCTGAAACCTCGTTGAGATAAGGAAAATTACCTTGCCAAAAATTGGCCTTGATGGGGCCAGATTCGATGGACTCATCGCCCCAAGGGTAAATGCGCCCCTCCTTACCTCCCCTACTAGCATACTCCCACTCTGCCTCTGTCGGCAATCGTTTTCCTGCCCAATTGGCGTAGGCTTGAGCATCATACCAACTGACATGTACTACTGGATAATTGCCTTTCCCTTCGATAGAGCTTTCGGGGCCTTGCGGATGTTGCCAATCTGCCGCTTTGACCATTTTCCACCAATAAGCTGGATTTTCAGGGACAGGTTGATTAGGGGACTCGAACACCAAACTCATTGGTTCTAGGGCTTCAGCTGGTGGTGGTGGAGTTCCTGCTGGCAATTGGGACATTAGTTCGCCTATGTCAATTTGCCTTTCAGCTACCGTTTTATAACCAGTCGCTTTTACAAAAGCTGCAAATTCATCGTTCGTCACTTCTGTTTTGTCCATCCAAAAGTCATTTACCTGAGTTGGCACTTTAGGATATTCATCTTTTCTAGCTTGATCGTTGTCACCTCCCATTTCAAAATTGCCCCCTTTGATAAAAACCATTCCTGATTGGTTGGTACTCATGGTAGGATCAGGTTTGATCGCATCAATCTCTGCTACTAATTTTGGACTTAAGTACCTTGGAGGCGCATTTTCGTCAATCTCATAGCACATCGTCGGGTCTTCTGGTTGATTAACCTTTACTTCTACCCTTTTGGGTTTAGGTTTACAGCTAAAAATCAAACAAAAGAATAAGAAATAAAAAACAGTGAATTTTGAATACACTTTACTTATATTTAATTACGAAAAAAGAAAAGGTAAAATAAATACAATTAGTCGAGTTTCCCAATATAGTATTGTTTCTCAATAAAAAACAGAAAACACTTGGAGTAAAATATAGATTTAATGAAAAAAAGCCATATATTTGTTTCATACTTACTTACCCTTTCCTCCCCACTTATAGTCATTCTCTTCGAAACAAATGTTTTTTTTTGTGCGTTTACGCATTTAAGTAACGACTAAAAAATAGCTTCCACATTTATGGCTGTCAAATTTTCAGTTATACTGCGTTAATCCCGATAGCCATCGGGACGCTGATGCTAGGCATCGTCTGCGTTTTTTGCCTTGTCTAACTAAAAATTTCCCTTGCCAAAATGGGAAACTCATTTTTCACTCGTTACTAAGTCAACTTACTCTTTATGTACGTAGTTGAGCTATTGGACCCATATAATAGGTATTCCAACAAAAAATATTAGTTAATGCTAATAAGTAGCCCAATTTTTGCATAACAGAATACATTGACTTAGTCAATAAATTACTCCCGTTTTCTTAAATGGATAATTGCACAAAGTTTCCAGAAAAAAATTAAAAATTTAGAAAAAATGAACATTACAGTAGTTGGAACCGGTTATGTTGGATTAGTTACAGGAACTTGTTTTGCTGAAACAGGTAATCAAGTTATTTGTGTAGACATCGACAAGAAGAAAGTCGAACGCATGAAAAATGGTGAAGTGCCTATCTTCGAGCCTGGCTTGGAAATTCTTTTTGAAAGAAACACCAAACAAGGTAGATTAAATTTTACCACTAATTTAGCAGAAGCAATTAAAGATGCTGAAATTATCTTTTTAGCTTTACCAACTCCTCCAGGAGAGGACGGGTCAGCTGATTTGTCTTACATTTTAGGTGTAGCAAAAGATTTGTCAGCGATTATCACTGATTATAAAGTAATTGTAGATAAGAGTACTGTACCTGTTGGAACAGCAGAAAAAGTACACAATATCTTAGCAGAAAGATTAGATACAGATCTTTTCGATGTGGTTTCTAATCCAGAATTTTTGAGAGAGGGGGTGGCTGTAGATGATTTCTTGAAGCCAGACAGAGTCGTCATTGGAACGAATTCAGAACGTGCAAGAAAAACAATGGAGCGTTTATACAATCCTTTCGTAAGACAAGGTAATCCTGTAATTTTCATGGATGAGCGGTCGGCAGAAATGACTAAATATGCAGCTAATTCTTATTTAGCAGCAAGAATTTCTTTCATGAACGAAATCGCCAATCTTTGTGAAAAAGTAGGGGCAAACGTGGATCATGTAAGAAAAGGAATGGGAAGTGATACAAGAATTGGAAAGCGATTCTTATTTCCAGGTGTTGGATATGGAGGAAGTTGTTTCCCTAAAGATGTACAAGCTTTAGCAAAAACTGCCAATCAGTATGACTATGAATTTAAGATTTTAAATTCAGTAATGCAGGTGAATCGTATCCAGAAATCTGTCATGGTACAGAAGTTAAAAGCAGAATACGGCGAAGACTTAACGGGCAAAACATTTGCTATTTGGGGACTAGCATTCAAGCCAAATACTGATGATATCAGAGAGGCGCCAGCTTTGTATATTATCCAAGAGTTATTGGATGCAGGTGCAAAAATCAAGGCATTCGATCCAGAGGCGATGGAAAATGTAGAGAAAGAATTTGGAGATAAAATTCAATTATGTGATGACCAGTATGCTGCTTTAATTGGAGCAGATGCCTTAGTCATCTTGACAGAATGGAGCGTTTTCAGAACACCAAGTTTTGAAGTCGTACAAAAATGCTTAAAAGAATCAGTTATTTTTGACGGAAGAAATTTATACAGCCTAGATCAAATGCGAGAAATGGGGTTTGCTTATCACAGTATTGGTAGAAACACCATAGAGTTACCAGTTAGATCTAAGGTAAAAGCTTAATTTTTTATATTTTCTCAAAAAATTAGAGTAAGATAAAATTTAGAAGGCGGTTCTGTATAAGGATCGTCTTCTTTTAGTTTAAAATAATCTCCCTCCATGAAATTTTCTAATTCCTTATTTCTATTAGTCCTTATTTCATTATTTGCCTGTAAAGCTGAAATTAAGCAAGAACCAGTAGTCCTTTTTAAAGAAGGTTTTAAAGAAACGCCCACCCAATTTTCAGGCAATAAAGAACAAGCTTACCAACAATTAAATGCTTCCTTAGAACTATTAGTCAATAATAGAACAGATCAAGGGAAAATGAAACAAGACTATAATTCGACGATTATTGGACACACGCTGGGAATTGCCCAACAATTTCCGCAGGAGAATGAAAGTCTACAAGTTAGCTTTAGGGCAGCAGAATTACTTGCCGCATCTGAAGATTATGAAAATGCGGCAAAACTATATAAATTAATAACTACAACTTTTCCAAAAGGAGAAAAAGTGGGCCACGCTACTATTCAATTAGGGATTATTCTAGATAAACATCTTGACAATAAACCTGCGGCTATTCAAGTTTATAGAACTTTTTTAAAGGAGTATTTAGATCATCCATTTGTAGGAACAGCAGAGGGTCTTTTGTATGAATTGGTAAGGTATAATCAAACTCAATAAATGCTGATAAGAATAGTCCCTTGCTTATAAAAGTACCTTTTTGAACAAATGTAGTTAGCAAAAAATCATTTTAATGTCAAAATCAAATTTGAAAGCTGAAATATATTAGTACACCGAAGAATTTTAGTCCAAATTCAAAACCTTACTAAAGTAATATTGTTTATCTTCCACAACAATACTCTAATATATGATAAGCAATAACATAAAAAACATTTTTAATAGGATGAAAACCAATAGGGGGGATAGTGTTCAGTCACTGTCTATGCATCAACCTATAATGGTCATTTTTTTGCGCCACTTTGGTTGCACCTTTTGTAGAGAAGCATTGGCAGAACTCTCTCACAAAAGAGCTACAATAGAAAAAAAAGGGTCAAAATTAGTCTTTGTCCACATGGCAGACAATGAAACAGCAGATCGCTACTTCAATAGATATAACCTTCCTGACGTTGAACATATTAGCGATCCAGATTGTGAATATTATTCTGCCTTGGGCTTAGTGAAGGGTAATTTCAAGCAATTGTTTGGCTTGTCAAGTTGGATTCGAGGATTTGAAGCAGGTATTATTGAGGGGCATGGCATTGGTAAACAAATGGGCGATGGCTTCCAAATGCCTGGTGTTTTCATCGTTCAAGGAGGAAGAATCAGAGAACATTATATCCATAAATTATCGTCGGATAAGCCTAATTATGAAGAATTAGCGGAATGTTGTGTGATATAAAACAGAAAAAAATGGAAAATAGTCTTAAGTAACGGTAAAAGAATAACTTGAACATCTTGGCTGTGCCTTTTGCGGATATACTGCGTTAAAAATGCTCGCCATAGCTAAGGCTATGTCTGCGCTTTTTGCCTTGTCTATCCACAAAATTCACGACCCAAGATGTCCACCTTATTTTTTTATCGTTACTAAGTATTAAAATTATACCTAATGGCTATTTCTAAAAAAAATATACCTAAATTTGAACGTCCTGTACTACTCAGGGCGTTTACTATTTGTAGAAATATTTTTACGATCTATTTACAACCCATTAGTTGTACGACTTAAAAAGCAAATTATGTTAGGATGGAGATTTTCGGAATACATTCCACAAGAAGGCGAAGGCAGTATTTTTGATAGATTGCTAAAATTATTTCAAGAATTATTAATTCATACTTCGGGGAATGTCAGTGAAGCATTATCGTGGTTGACTCAATTGGACAAAGAATACAATTTGACCAATGACGATTATGGAATGGCTGATTTCATCAACGAATTAATTGATAAAGGATACATTCAACAACAAGGCGGCAACGGAAGTGGAGGCACTTTTAAACCATCAAAAAAGATGGAAGTTGCCTTGCGTAAGAAATCATTGCAAGACATCTTTGGGCAAATAAAAAAAGCTAAGAAAGGCAATCATAGCACAAAAATCAGTGGAAAAGGCGACGAGTCTACCTCAGAATTAAGACCTTATGAATTCGGTGACTCTTTGGATAATATAGCCATCTCAGAGTCTTTGCGAAATGCTCAAATTAATAATGGGATTGACAATTTTAGCCTAACCCCCAGAGATTTAGAAGTTCATCAAACGTTCTACCAAAGTCAAACAAGTACTGTTTTGATGATTGATATTTCCCACTCCATGATTTTGTATGGAGAGGATAGAATAACGCCTGCTAAAAAGGTGGCAATGGCCTTGGCAGAAATGATAACAACTCAATATCCCAAAGATACCTTGGATATTTTGGTCTTTGGCAACGATGCTTGGCAAATTGAAATTAAGGATTTACCCTACTTAGAAGTTGGTCCTTATCATACCAATACAGTGGCGGGGTTAGAGTTGGCAATTGATATTATTCGACGTCGTAGAAATCCAAATAAGCAGATTTTTATGATTACTGACGGTAAGCCTACTTGTATTAAAAAAGGGAAAAAATATTATAAAAACAGTTTTGGCTTAGATAGAAAAATTGTCAATCGTACTTTAAATTTAGCATCAAGGTGCAAAAAAATGGATGTACCGATTACCACTTTCATGATTGCCAAAGATCCTTATTTAGTTAATTTCGTGGAGCAATTCACTAACGCAAATAATGGAAAAGCCTTTTATAGTAGCTTAAAAGGTCTAGGAGAGTTTATCTTCATGGATTATAAAGATAATAAGCGAAAGAGAGGATAGTTTAGCCTACCCTACCCTTTGATAAATGAGTAAATGATAGAATGAGTAAATGAGGTGTAATTGGTTCAAAATTGGATTATTTGGATCCGACCTGCTTAATATTTAATCATTTACTCATTTTGACTAGTCTACATTAAATCTAATACCAAGCATTAAGTGGAAAGGAGCATCTTGCAATTCTAATTCTTTATAAGAGAAAAGGGATTTACCCGCATATTTAAATCTCGGCTCCGCTACTAAATACCATCTTGGACGCCATCGGAAACCAAATTCTGTTCGAAAATTAGCCTCTAATGATTCCGTAGTTACTTTTGAAGTCAAGAAGATACCTGAATTTTGAACACTCAATCTATCATTAAAAGTATTTACAGATCTGAGTTGTGTTCTATCTTTCGTTTTCCATACTGGCGACACTCCCAACTTTGGCATCACATAAAATCTAGAAGACAAATCAAACCTATACCCTCCCATAATAGGCAGTCGAATAATTTGAGCAGGCTGTTCGGTACTTACTGATAACTTGAATAAATCTCCATTTTCTATATCCTGTCCGTCGTTTTTGAATTGGTTAAAGACCGTAGTGCTAACACTGACCTGTCCCAATGCCCCATCCGACCGACGATTAAAAGAATAAACGTATCCTTCATTGATTTTTTGTGATTCCGCTGCTTTAAAGCGGATATTGCTGATACTTTCCTTGACGATGGTCAATTTATTATAATCAATTCCCATCTGGACAGACCATTTTGATTTGGTCTCAAAACCTCCGTAAACACTCCAATTCCAAGAAGTGGAAATACCCGCAGATTCTACAATGGCAGTAGGATTTGGTCGATAGCCATCTAGATTATATTTCAAGCCTGAAACAGGATTCATACTGAAAGTAATGAAAGAAGTTAATCCATCTTTTCCTAATCCAAAATTGATCTTTTTCCTTGTCGATTCTAATAAATGCTTTATCTGTTTTTGGTCAATTGGATTCGGTCTAACTTTGTCCGCAATCGAGGAAGGTCCAGTTGATTTGAGAAAATCTAAATCATTGAAATCTGTTGATTCTTGCGCTCTTTCTGTTTCAGACACCTCTTTTTCATTTGCAAAATAATTAGCTCTAACTGTTTGATTATCAATGGAAAACTGTTTAAAAATATCAGTTTTTGAAAATTTAAAATAATTCGTGAAATCTTTCCCAATAAAGGCTGGTGAAGTCAAAAAGGAGAATCGTAGCTGACTACCAACCATTGGTCTAGTAGTAGCTACAGCTCCTTTGTTGTGGGCAATTTCCAGCTTAGAGAGACTTTTTTGCTCGGCAGTTGGAATAACTAAATCTGATTTTTTAGAGGCGATGCTATTCGCTCGCTTTTGTCTACTAATACGTGGGGTGATTTCTTGCTTGTTGTTATCATTCTGATTAGTCAATAAGGAAGCACTTGCCGCTTGTGCTTGTTTTAGTCGTTGAATTTCTAGATTTAATTCAGTTACTTTATTATCTTTTAAAGTGATTGCTTCTTTTAAATTCGTAATTAATTGGGTGTTAGATTGTAGGAAAAAACCTATCGAACTAAATAATAAGCCAGTCAAAAATGCAACTACAACCATCCAACCTTTGTAACCTGTAGGAGTTGGCGTAGTAGGTTTTGCTGGAATATTAGGAGCAATATTATTCCAAAAAGATAAGTCAGGTTCTTCTTCATAATCCTTCAGCACTCGCTGAAAGAAAGATTCTAAGTTATCTGGTTTATTTTTATTATCCATTTTTTATTTTTGACAGTACCTATTTTAAAGGTCCAGTTCACGGTCTAATTTTAGTGCTGATTTCAAATTATTTGGATGAACAAATCATCTTACGATTCATCCGCTAATTCCTTCTCTAGCATTTTTCTTAAGGTAGATTTAGCTCTTGACAATTGCGACTTAGAAGTATTTATAGAAATACCTAATAAGTCAGCAATTTCTTGGTGCGTAATCCCTTCTATTACGTATAAATTAAAAACCATCCGATAGCCCGGTGGTAATTTTTGAATCATTTTAATTAAGGCTTTTGCCCTAAACTGACTAAATAGATCTTCATCTGTTTCTAATCGTTCTCCATAATGTTCGATGGAGGTGGTATTAATAATTCGATGTTTCTTACGTAAATGTTGTAAACACACATTGACCATTACTCTTCTCAACCATCCACCAAAAGCACCAATAGGCTTATATTGATACAAATCTCTAAAGATGACGATCATCCCTTCTTGCAAAAGATCCTCTGCTTCATGTCGGTGTTGGGCATAGCGCAAGCATACCCCGAAAAGCATCGCCCGATACTTTCGGTACAACTCATTCTGAGCTGCTCGATCACCTCTTTGGCAACCATCAATAATGTATGCATCCGACGTATTCAAAAGTGTGGTTTGTTAGTTTTTCGATAAGTTAAGCCCTCTCTTTATCGAGGTTGATTGAATAATAAAGTTATTGTAAAATTAGGTATCCCCTACAATCAACTAATAATTCATTAACAATTCAACTTTTGACAAAGTATTTTCTATTCTTCAAGATGATTAATGATTTGAACTACTATATCAGCGTTAAGAAACAAGATGTCAGTCAAGAAATAGTACTCAAATCATTGAAATCATCTATCAGATAGAGTTTAGTGAGAACTCTTACTAATGGGATAAGTACCATTTAGGTAAAAAGGGTTGCATCCTTATTTGTAATTTTTCACAAAAACTAAGACTAAATCAGCGATTGATGAATGGATATAACAGATTGTGTTACTTAAATCTAATCTATTCTCGTATTTGACACTCCTTTTCAAAACTTATATGTAATAAAAAAATAACATAATACATTTCATCAATTATTTCAAAATTCCTATATTAGCCATATCTAAGGAATAGTTCAATAATAAATTTACATTCTTCTACTTGTTCTTTTTCCCTTCTGCTGCGTTAATCCCGATAGCTATCGGGACGTCGATGCTAGGCATCGCCTACGTTTTTTGCCTTGCATAAGAAAAAAATAACTGCG
>CALDTJ010000199.1 GCA_937924145.1 uncultured Saprospiraceae bacterium | reverse complement strand
GATAGTTTTAAAAGTGAATGAATTAGCAGGTGAAGTGCGTTATCATTGTTCTGCCATCGTCGCCCGTATTCGATTAGCCAGTCTTCCAGCTAAGTAATAAATATGATTTTTGATGGTCGATTCTTGGTTGAGCCATTTAATCTCTTTCCGCAAAAGCGCATTAAATGCAGGAATGATAAACGCTTTGCCTTCTTTATTTAAAAAGATGCCATGCTGATTTTTGCTAAAAAAATTGGCTTTTAATTGGTCGGCTATACATGCCTCCATAATCATCCGATCTATCCACGGTCGAAAGGTCTCTATCAGATCAAAGGATAAAGTTGGTTTGGTGTATTCATCTGTATGTAAGATGCCTAGTTGAGGGTCTAATCCTACGGCAAAAAGTCCACTTTCTACCACGGAATAAAGCATCCCATAACCATAATTAATAGCGGCATTAAAATGATCCGCCGCAGGTCGGCGACTTCGTTTTTGAAATCTGAATTTTCTTGGTAATGTATTTCCGATGGCTTGCCAATAGATGCGAGCAATCGTCCCTTCTGTTCCCATAAATGAATTACGAACTTCAGGAACGGTCTGATTTCTATACTTCTCAAAAGACTTATTGTGCTGCTTTATTGATTTGATCGCTTGCCCCAAAACACTCGCATACATTGGCTGTTGCATTTGGAGGTATTGCAAGTTTTTCACCTGTTGCTCCGTTTTCAACCAAAACAAATCAATTAGCCAGACCGTCGCTGCTGTTTCTTCTAAAAACTTGACTTGGTATCGCCTCAATGTAGCAATGCTCTGAAAATGTGGACTCCAGAGCCGCCCACTCACTTTTCCATAATTATTGAAAAATAAGATGGGAATTTCATGTTTGATGGCAAGATTAATCGCAGCAGTATCTATTTGCACATTAGCGGTAATGGCAATACTGGTCAGTTTGCCAGGTCCAAAAACTCGTCCACCATTGGCACCTGTTATATGAAAGGCGTTATTCTTTTTGCTGATTTTTATACCTTTGCTATCTAGGACTAATTGCATATCTGTTATTTTTCAGGTTAAAAATTATAAGGAAACCCTCTCCAACTCACCGCTCCAAACTCTTCCTCGGGAGGATGGATTGCCTCATAGAAAGCGTCCTTTAAGGCAAGATAATTTTCATCTCTTCGTTTGAGCACAAAGCCTGCAAAGTTGAGTCGGCCTCTTACTTGTCGCTTAAACTGTTCGACCCATTTATTAGAGAATTGCCCTTGTTCATTTTGCGATCTTACCGTTTCTTTTAGTTGTTGAATTTCTTCTTTTAACCTCGGTAAGTAACTTGGCTCTAATGTTACCTTATCGGTGACGATTAATCCCGTAATAATTTTAGGATCATTGGGTCCATAAAATTTCAACTTTCTTTCATTGATGGTAAAACCTGCTTTTTCGATAATTCCTTTTAACACATTAAAGGCTTGTGCATCAATTTTCTGCTTGGCTGAAAAAGTCATATCATCCGCATAACGGGTGTAAACAAAATTCATTCTTTTAGAAAATTCCGTTAATTCAACATCCAATTGGCGGCAAGCAAAGTTGGACAATACGGGCGAAGTCGGCGTCCCCATCGGTAGGCGATTCTGATAAGTTGTTAGACCTGCTAATACTTGAGGCAGGTCTCTTTTAAAATTAAAGGGGGGCTTGGAAAAAATTTTCATGACCCATTTTTCCGATACTGCGTGGAAGAAGTTTTTCAAATCAATGTTCACCATAAAGGGTTGATTGATGTGCTTTTGCGCATTGGTCACTACATTTCTGCGATCTTCTTCATTCCGCACGCCTACAATAAATCCATAGGCGGCATTAGACTTTTCAAAATAGTAGGTGCTTTGTAGATAATTGCTAAGGATACTCTGGATTTTTTTAAGCTCCGCGAAAGGCGTTTCGATCATTCGTTCTCCTCCTCCTTTTTTAGGAATGGAGAAGGTACGGTATCGTGGCTTTTGTGCAATCATCAATAATTTTCGCTTTTCTGTTTTCAATAGATAAGCTAATGCATTGATGGAATTGATTTGACAGAACACCGTCTTTTGATGTAGATGCCGCTGGCGAGTTAATTTTGGTTTTGGCTTGTTGTTCAATGGAAATGATTTAAGTGAAGAAATGGATTTCACTTATAGGACGGTGGTGGGATGGGGTTTCTTTCTTTAGGGAAGATTAATCTGATGAATAAAAATTCAACAACTGCTCCATAAACTATTTCTTTTATAAAAATTTTTATACCTTATTACATGTATCTTCCACCAACTAAGTAGTTGAAATCTCAATACTCCACCCCTCCGTCACCAACATGTAAACTTTTCCCCACCCAACTCAAATTTATCCCTAAATCTAGCATATCTTCCCCCTAAATTGTTTTTTAGCCAATTCTATCATAATTTAAACGCTGTGATATGAAGTGTGCAGTTACACCAAACTAAATTCCAAATAAATGAAAAATTACGACTATATAATTATCGGCGCAGGGTCAGCAGGTTGTGTCTTAGCCAATCGACTTTCAAAAGATGCCAATCATCAAGTGCTATTACTAGAGGCTGGCGGGCCTGATACGAATTTCAATATTCATATTCCAGGGGCTTATACCAAAGTTCACAAGAGCAAAAACGATTGGGGATTTTGGACAGAACCACAAGAACATGTATTGAATCGTAAAATTTATTTGCCACGAGGAAAGACCTTAGGCGGTTGTAGTTCGACCAATGCGATGGCGTACGTCAGAGGGAATCGAGCGGATTATGACGGTTGGGCAGAGATGGGTAATAAAGGATGGAGCTACGAAGAAATTCTACCTTATTTTAAGCGATCTGAATATCATGAACAAGCAACTGAAATGGACGAAGGCTATCATGGTACAGAGGGAGAACTCAATGTTACTTTACCCACTAGATTTAAAACACCTTTTGTAGACGCTTTTGTGGAGTCTTGCACTCAAGTAGGTATTCCAGCAAATGATGACTATAATGGCGCACAGCAAGCAGGTGCAGGCGTCACCCAAAGTACGATAAAAGACGGCAAGCGATGTAGTGGAGCAGTCGCTTTCCTAAAACCAGTATTGAATCGTCCCAACCTAAAAGCGATTACTCATGCCCACGTCACTAAAATCATTCTTGCAGGAACGAAGGCGGTAGCAGTCGAATATAGCAAAGATGGTAAAAAATATAAAGTACCCGCTAATAAAGAAATCATTTTGTCGGCAGGTGCTTTTCAATCGCCTCAAATTTTAATGTTATCAGGCATCGGTGAAAGCGAGGAGTTGAAGTCAAAGGATATTGAGTGCCTGCATGAATTAAGGGGTGTTGGGAAAAACCTACAAGACCACCTTTTTTGTGGTATTGCTGGTGAGGCTAATGTTCAGATGGGTGTCAATCATTACTTGCCTATTTTTCAACAAATAAAAGCAGCTTGGAACTATTTTGTTAATAAAAAAGGGGTATTTACTGCTGGCCCTTTGGAGGGAATGGCATTTTTTGATGTTTACCAGAAAGGAGGTCCAGTCAACTTTCAATGGCACTTTGCACCAATGTGGGCAGGACCAGATTATGAGTATGATATGTACGACTACAAGACGCTCCCAAGGGTTGATGGCTTTACCATCTTACCTACTTTATTACACCCTAAAAGTAGAGGAACGGTCACTTTGCGCTCTAATGACCCGATGGCTGCACCTGTGATTCAACCTAACTTTTTTCAAGCCGAAGAAGATTTAAATCAGATGGTTTTAGGGTCAAAGTTAGCTATGCAAATGTTAGAACAAGCTCCTTTCCAAAAATACATTAAAGGATATGGTCCACCTGTAGATAGACAATCTGATACTGCCATCATTGAACATATCAAAAAAACGGTAGAAACCGTTTATCACCCTGTTGGCACTTGCAAAATGGGGAGCGATGAAATGGCTGTCGTTGATAATGAGTTGAAAGTACATGGCATAGCAAATCTTCGGGTAGTCGATGCGTCAATCATGCCTAAAATTGTTTCTGGTAATACAAATGCACCTGT
>CALDTJ010000198.1 GCA_937924145.1 uncultured Saprospiraceae bacterium | reverse complement strand
CTGCAAGGCTTTTAAAGAATGTGATCTGGCTGGGGCTCGAACCCAGGACCCTTTGATTAAAAGTCAAATGCTCTACCAACTGAGCTACCAAATCATATTTTTTTTAGCTTAAAAAAGGTTTTTATTTACTTACTATTAAGTTACCCTTTAAAAGCGAGTGCAAATTTACAACCTTATTTTATAAATGCAAGGGATATGAATTACTTTTTTTCAATTATTTTAAAAAAAATTACTCCTTGATTCTATTTGGTAAAAATAACAGCACATTATCGTTTTACAAACTTTTTGGTCAGCTTTCCTGCCGCTGTTGCTATTTCTAGAACATAAATTCCTTTTGCTAAGTTCCCTATAGCGATTTCTTTGCTAAAAGGTTGCTGGAGCATAACCTGCCCATTTGCGCCAATGATGCGAATATGGCTTGGCTCTTCTGGTATTTCCCATTGAATAATCAACGTTTTATAAGTTGGATTGGGCGCAATTGTAAAGGTTGCTATTTCTTCGACTATTGTGGTACTCGTCGTTTGTTCTTTTAAATCTGTTTCGAAGAAACTAATCCCTCCTCTTGAATTGCCAATGGCTACTTCTAGGATGCCATCTTTATTCAAATCGGCAAAAGCTGGATGAATTTCTTCGCCTACTTGGATATTTCCATAATTCGTGGAGGTTTGGTTAAAGGTACCTGTTAGATTTTCTTCTAGGTTATCATAGCTATACATCTGACCTGCCTCATTGCCTACAAATAATTGATACATCCCGTCCATTTGTAAAATGATAGGGGCGCTATACCCCGTCACTTGATTGTCTCCTCTCGCATCTACTTTTCCAAAAAAATTATTGGTTGGATCAGCAGAAAATATTGGATTTTGGGCAGTACCCGTATTTTCAAAATAATTAAGGTTGCCATTTCTTTCGCCGATTACTAAATCTAATAACCCATCCTTGTTCATATCTACAATCTGAGGACGACTCGACTGCCCAACATCAATGTCTTGGTAAGCAAAAATGGCTGCTGAAAACTCAAATGGCTTGCCCTCACCTGCAATATTTTCTGCATAGAATAAATTACCGAACTCCTCTCCTATCAAGGCATCTAAATCACCGTCGTCATCTAAATCACCAAAAGTAGGCGTAAATCGCCATGAATTTTGACTAAAAACGTTTAAATTAAATAGATCATCGTTTTTTAATTCAAATTTTGGATTGGTCGCTGTTCCTATATTTTCATACAAATACACCCTTGCATTTCGATTGCCTCCTGGCACAAAAAAACTTTTATTTCCTACTACTAAATCCTGTAGCCCATCTTGATTATAATCTACAAATACAGGCTGCGCACCTGTTCCATAGTCAATCATATCTTCTACAAACAAATCTTTTTGCTGTAATTCAAATACTGGAATTTCATTACTACCTGTATTTTTGTAGTACCAAACAGATTCGTAAGTCTCTCCAATGTCATTGGCTAAATTTGGCGAGACTAACATATCTTTGAGGCCATCATTATCAACATCTAAAGAAAACGCAGCAGGAAATAAAGGAATATCTACTTCGACATCATTACTCGGAAAGGCGACATCTTGAGCAGTCATAAAAGCATTTTCTGCGGTCCCTCCATTAATCACTAAATTCAAATTGGTAAAAGATATATCCCCCAATACGACTTCTTTGTCTCCATCATTATCCAAATCTATCGTCAAAATAGTAGACCCTGCATGTAATCCACTTCTCGGTTCGCTACCTCGCAAGTTCAACGCACATTCATCGGGGTTGCTGCTTAAATCTACTTCCTTAGCAATCCCACTTTCATAAAATTTTCCCCAACACCGATCCACTAACGTGAATAGTAAACTATCCCGACTAAACCCTCTTTCTATTGACTGATTTTCATATAACTCAACTATGCCTCCTGCTAGATTAAATGTTACAATATCTAAGTCTCCATCGCCATCAATATCATCTATTGCAGGATAATCTACGTTGCTCACATATAAATTATTGAACCCACTGTTTCCCGGATAATATAAAATATTAAAATCTCCCCCACTTAAGTTGTTTTGTCGAAAAGCAATTTTATCATTTTCATCATAATACCCTGTGTAGACTTCAATTCCAGCTATACCTGGAATGCTCGAATAAGCAAATATATCCGCAATACCATCTCCATTATAATCTCTTAAAATAACCCATTGGCTAAGCTTAGGGAAATTAACTAAGTACTCAGGGGCAAATTGATAGTCTACAGTATTCGGAGTCCCTCCGTTTATAAAAGTCAGTCCTATTTGACCAATTTTATCATAAATATAAAGGTCCTGTATGCCATCTTTATTTAAATCTACTTCTGAAAACTGAGGAGAACTAAGCCCTCCTACTGTAGCAGATTTTAGACTTATGCCGTTTTGTACAAATTCAGGGTATATCTGTTTGAACGATTGAGCATTGACGGCATCAGTCAAACCAATAAAACTAATAAGGCAAATTATATGATAAATGACGTTTTTCAATTTAACTGTATTTTTGGTGCTTTGGTAAAACAATTTAAAAAAGGTACAAAATTTAACTACTACAAGTTTTAGAATATTTCTATTTCAGCCGACAAATCTTAAGAAAAATGCTATTGCGAACTCATTCTTTTTCTCTTTACGGGTAAAACAGCTAGGAAGATTAATAAGTTTAGCCCTTTCCTTATTCTGCAACTCTAATGCCTCATTCATTGCTTTTTTTAAAATTTTCAATTTCATTTTCCTTTTATTACTATCCTTTTACTAACTTACCTCGATATATTAATAGTGCATTTAATGCCAAGAAAAACGACATGATTATATGGATGATAATAAAATTATAGAAAATAAAGCGTTGAATATTTGGGAGGCACTAATTCCTGTTTTTGGTTTAGTCGGATTACTCGCTTATAATGTCTTGGTTTATGGCGATGACGCCTTGAGTGGATCTAATCAGTTTGTCTTGCTAATAGGTGCAGCTATCGCAGCCATCGTTGGATTTCGGAACAAAGTGAGTTATGAGACAATGTTGGAAGAGGTCGGTAATAACTTTAAATCTACGACAGGAGCTATTCTGATTCTATTATTTGTCGGCGCTTTAGCAGGTACGTGGCTGATTAGTGGCATTATTCCTACTTTGATTTATGGTGGGTTAAAAATATTGACTCCAGCGATCTTTTTACCTGCTACTGTGGTTATTTGTGCTATTATTTCTTTGGCTACAGGTAGTTCATGGACAACTTCAGCTACGGTTGGCATTGCACTAATTGGAATCGGAGGGACTATTGGTTTTCCGCTAGGTATGGTTGCAGGTGCGGTACTTTCAGGTGCTTATTTTGGAGATAAAATGTCGCCATTATCCGATACCACTAATTTAGCACCAGTTATGGCAGGAGGAGAATTATTCTCACATATTAAATATATGACACTAACGACTGTCCCTACGATAGTTGTTACGATCATTATATTTACCATCATTGGATTGACTAGAGAAACGACAGGTAATACGGATACTGCTGAAATATTATCCGCTATTGATGAAAGTTTTTATATCAGCCCCTGGTTATTATTGGTGCCTTTAGGTGTTATATTTTTAATCGTCAGAAAAACCAAACCCGTAGTTGCATTACTGATTGGGAGTCTTCTCGGTGGACTATTTGCTATTATTTTTCAACCAGATATTGTTGCTAAAATTGGTGGCTCGGACACCCTTACTTTTGAATCAGCCTATAAAGGGATCATGAATGCATTAACGGTAGATACCGCAGTCGAAACAAGTAATGCTACACTGAATGACTTATTTACAGCAGGTGGGATGAAAGGTATGTTGGGCACTATTTGGTTGATTATGTGTGCCATGGTTTTTGGTGGTGTTATGGATGCTATCGGTGCATTGTCTAGAATTAGTGGCGCATTATTATCTCTAGCAGATTCTACCTTTAGTTTATTCGCTAGTACGGTTGTTAGTTGTCTAGCTTTAAATCTAACTGCTTCTGACCAATATTTAGCAATTGTCGTACCTGGAAAAATGTTTTCTCAAGCTTATGCTGATAAAGGTTTAGCTCCTGAAAATTTGAGTCGTACTTTAGAAGATTCGGGTACGGTAACTTCGGTGCTAGTACCATGGAATACTTGTGGAGCTTATCAATCTGGCGTTTTGGGCGTTTCTGTAGCAGACTACTTCGTCTATGCCATCTTTAATTATTTAAGTCCATTTATGACTTTATTATTTGCTGCATTCCATATTAAGATTAAAGAATTGGCAAAATAAGAAATACTATAAAAACACTTCAGGCTTTTTGACTAAAGTCTGAAGTGTTTTACCTTCCTGCTCAAAAAACAACATAACAATACATTTTATCATATACTAAAAATAAATCTACAATAAATTTTAGCCTTCTCATATTATTATAAACAATAATCTAAAAGGACTAGAATTTATTGTGACTTTTACAGAAACCTCTCCGTCTTAATGGCGGATAAATAATAAACTAAAAATTGTTTTTAATTATAAAATCTTGAAAATCAAAAAACTAATCCTATATTTACTTTATTTTTGAAAGAAATATAGGAGAATACTACACAAAAATAAACTTTAGTCATTATTATCCTTTATCGACCATACTCAAATTTCCTTGTATTTTTCATCCCAACAGACTGTAAGATTTACTATTTTTAAGTAACCTATTTTAAATTAAAACAAGAACAACTATGGTAAACATTGTTGACGCATTAAAAGGATACGTAACGTCCGAGTTAGTATCTAAAGCAGCAGGTATGTTAGGCGAAGAGCCTAGTGGTATCACTAAAGCAGCTGCTAGTTTAATTCCAACTGTATTAGGTGGATTATTAAACAAATCTACAGATACAAGTGCTTTTGGTAGCATTTTCGATTTATTACAAAACAAGCAAAATGATAGCTGGATGGACAACCTAGGTGGTCTAATCGGCGGTGGAAATTTGGCTCAAAATGATCCTAAGGACATTGCTGGTGGCTTGATGGGTAGTCTATTTGGCAGCAAAGTAGGTGGTATTATTGATTTAGTAAGCTCCGTAGCTGGTGTGAAGAAAAGTTCTTCTTCTGGTTTGATGGGCATGGTTGGACCATTGGTAATGAGTTATCTTGGTAGAAAAATCAGAAAAGAAGGTTTAGATGCTTTCGGATTAAGTAAATTCTTGGGTAGTCAGTCAGGCAATATCGCTGCTGCTTTACCTTCAGGAATGGGAGATTTAATCGGTTTTGCTAAGGGTACTGGAGGTGCTGCTAGAGAATCTGTTTCGAAAGCAACTTCTACTGCTAGAGAATCCGTTTCGAGAGCAACTTCTACTGCTAGTGCGGCGGCTACTAGTGCTGCTACAACTGCAACCAAGCATATTGAAAGTGGTTCTAATGGTGGTGGTAACAAATGGTTATGGCCATTATTGTTAGCTGCTTTAGCCGCTGGTGCTTTCTACTTTACAAAAGGTTGTGAAACACCTGATGTACCAAAAGTAGATGTTACAGAACAAATGGATAAAATGAAAGATGCGGCGACTGACGCAGCTGGTACCGTTGCTGATGCGGCTGGTAATGTTGCAGATGCAGCAGGTGATGCAGCTGGTAATGTTGTTGATGCAGCGAGTGATGTTGCAGGCAATGTTGCAGATGCAGCAGGCAATGCTGTAGATGCAGCAGGCAATGCTGTTGGGGCACTAGGTGCATTTTTCAAAAAGAAATTAGCCAATGGTTTTGAATTAAATATCCCTGAAAATGGTATTGAATCAAAACTTCTAACTTTTGTTGATGGTGATAATGCGATTGATAAGACTACGTGGTTTAACTTTGATAGATTAACATTTGCCACAGGTAGTGCTAATCTTGATATGGATAAATCAGGTGAGCAGCTTACCAATATTGCTGAAATCATGAAAAGTTATCCTAATATCAAGGTTAAGCTTGGTGGTTATACTGATAATACAGGTAATGAGGCGGCTAACCTAACTTTATCTCAAAGTAGAGCTGATGCTGTTATGGCTGCTTTAGTTGCCAAAGGAGTTGCAGCTGATAGAATCGAGACAGAAGGATACGGTATTGCTCATCCAATCGGAGATAATGCAACACCAGAAGGTAGAGCTATGAATAGAAGAATTGCTTTGAGATTGACTGCAAAGTAATTTTCTCTTACTTTTCTTTATAATAGAAAACCCATTTTGATAATTGTATCAAAATGGGTTTTTCATTTTACTGTAATCTGGATGTACGCTTTAAAGAATCATCCCCGCAGCTACTGTATTATTGGTTCCCTCATCAATCAAAACGAAGCTACCAGTTATTCTATTTCTTCGATAAGCATCTATAAACAATGGCTTCGTGGTTCTTAATACTATTCTAGCAATATCATTCATTCCAATAACTACATTCTCCGTTTCTCTGTGCAACGTATTGATATTCAACTTATAACGAATTTCTTTCACGATACACCTTGCATCTTGAGAAGTATGCATAATCGAATATTTCCCTCTTGGCTGAAGTGGTCGATCCGAAAACCAACAAATCATAGCCTCTACATCCTGTTCTACATCGGGTACATTATTCTCTCGAACGATCATCCCTCCCCTACTCAAATCTAAATCATCCTCTAATAGCATCGTGACTGACATTGGTGGAAATGCCTCCGTTATTTCTCCATCGAAAGTTTCGATCTTTGCTATCTTAGTCGTAAATCCAGAAGGCAAAATCATCACATCATCGCCTTTCTTAAATACTCCTCCTGCGATTCTACCTGCATACCCACGATAGTCATGATATTCGTCCTTGTATGGTCGAATAACATGCTGTACAGGGAAACGACAATCAATAAAATTATGATCACTTCCAATGTGTACATTCTCTAGATAATACAATAAAGTCGTCCCATCATACCAAGGTGTTTTATCCGAACGATCTACTACATTATCCCCCATCAAAGCTGAAATTGGAATAAAGTGTACATCCTTTACATCCAATTTAGAGGAGAAATTAGAGAATTCTTCCTTGATACTCTCATATACCTCTTCACTATAATCCACTAAATCCATCTTATTAATACAAACTACTAAATGTGGAATTTGTAATAAAGAGGAAATAAAAGCATGTCTACGAGTTTGTTCTACAATCCCGTTTCGAGCATCAATTAAGATCAAAGCCACATTGGCAGTTGACGCTCCAGTTACCATGTTTCGAGTGTACTCGATATGTCCAGGTGTATCCGCAATGATAAACTTACGCTTTGGCGTAGCAAAGTAACGATAAGCAACATCAATTGTAATCCCTTGCTCTCGTTCTGCTTTTAGCCCGTCGGTCAAAAGAGCTAAGTTGACGCCCTCTTCTCCTCTTCTTTCACTCGTCGCTTTTATCGCTTCGTACTGGTCCTCAAAAATTGATTTACTATCGTATAATAAACGACCGATTAAAGTACTCTTTCCATCATCGACACTTCCTGCCGTCGTGAAACGCAATAATTCTGTTGATTGATCTATATTATCCATTGTTTGATTTATTGTTAGTTTATTTGCTAAGAAGTCCGAATAGGTAAATCTGACTTCTGACAATCCCGATAGAAAATCGGGATGGTCTGACTGCTATCTTCTTATTAAAAATACCCCTTCTTTTTTCTGTCTTCCATTGATGTTTCTGATCGCTTATCATCCGTTCGGCCACCTCTTTCTGTCATACGAGTAGTCGAAACTTCTTGAATAATTTTCTCTAAATCATCTGCCTCCGATTCCCACACTCCCGTACAAGTAATATCTCCAATAGTCCGACAACGTACCATTGTTTCAAATACTTCTTCTGTTGGACGTTTTTGGATAACTGGTGAGTCTGCTAATAAAGTACCATCTCTTTTGAATACTTTTCGCTTGTGTGCGAAATATAGACTTGGCAATTCGACCTTTTCGTGTGCTAAGTATTGCCAAACATCTAATTCTGTCCAGTTACTAATAGGGAAAATTCGAAAGTGTTCGCCAAACTGCTTCTTACCATTGAAAATATTCCACAATTCAGGACGCTGATTTTTTGGGTTCCATTGCCCAAATTCGTCTCGGTGAGAGAAAAATCGTTCTTTGGCTCTTGCTTTTTCTTCATCTCTTCTTGCTCCCCCCATCGCTGCATCAAACTTTCCTTTTTCTAATTCATCTAATAAAACAGCTGTTTGTAAACCATTCCGACTAGCATTAAATCCTTTTTCTTCTCTAACCATTCCACTATCAATAGCCTCTTGAACAGATCCGACAATCAGTTTAACTCCTAGTTTGGCAACTAAATCGTCTCTATACTTAATGGTTTCATCAAAATTATGCCCTGTATCCACATGTAGTAAGGTGAATGGAATACGCGCAGGATGAAAAGCTTTCATCGCTAAATGTACCATCAAAATAGAGTCTTTTCCACCAGAAAACATAAGCACTGGTTTTTCAAACTGTGCGGCTACTTCTCGTAATACGTAAATAGACTCTGCCTCTAATTCTCTTAAATGATTTAATTGATAATTCATTTTATGTGATATTTTCACTTACCAGATACTTTCGAAATATCTGATAAGTAGCTATTTTAAATTTTTTGTTCTTTTCTAATTAAATGGATCAGACAATTAAGTCTATTATGATACGGGACTAATCAATGGAAAGATGTGTTCAAATATTTCATCTACTGATTCTTCAATCGTTTTATGAGCTGTCTTAACATCTAAAGCTGGATTTTCGGGTGCCTCGTATGGTGCATCTATGCCTGTAAATCCCTTAATCTCTCCTGCTCTAGCTTTTTTATAAAGTCCTTTCACGTCTCTTGCCTCACAAATTTCTAGCGGAGTATTTATAAATATTTCAATAAAATCTTCTTTTCCAATAATCTCTGCTGCCTTTGCTCGAATCGCTTTCGTTGGACTAATGAAAGAGTTAATCGTTATCACTCCACTATTTAAATACAAGTTGGCAATCTCTGCTATCCGTCGAATATTTTCTGCTCTATCGGCTGGACTAAAACTCAAATTATTGTTAATCCCAGACCTAATATTATCTCCATCCAGCACTTGTGCAAAAAAACCTTCGTTATGCAATTTGCGCTCTAAATGCTGCGCAATGGTACTCTTCCCTGAACCTGACAAACCAGTTAACCAGAGTACTTTGCTTTTCTGCCCTAAGCGCAATTCTCTATCTCCTCGTTGTAATAGCCTATCAAAAATTGGATGTATATTCTCTGCCATAATTTGTATTTAGATGGCAAATGGTAAATGATAATCAGTTGTTTTTTTTAGTAAAAAACCATCAACTTTTTTATCCTAAACCGTGCATCGTTTTATAAATAAGTCGCAAAAGTATAAATAGTTACATCCAAAATCTAATTATTCTCTAAAAGTTTTTAAAGGTCATCTTTGATATATGTTGATATGTAAATACATCAAAAAGACTGATTTATAATGTAATACATCACTTTTAAAGCCTTTTAAATATTACGATTTTTTAATTATACAATTCACTCGTGCTAACTTAGAACCATTCTAAGAAAAATATATTTTTTTCCTATCATCTTAATCGAAAAAAAGCAACAATGAAAAAAATGCTACGTTTCTTTTTCTATTGAATTGTTAATAAATATTATCGAAAAAAATAATAATAAACTTTTTTTAGCGATTGATAGGTGTTATTTATTCTTTATACTTTTGAACTTAATTTATTAAAAACTAAAAAACACATAGGAAAATGCCTTATTTATTTACCTCCGAGTCTGTGTCTGAAGGACATCCTGACAAAGTTTCTGATCAAATTTCCGATGCGATTATTGATGCCTTCTTAGCACAAGATCCTAATTCTAAAGTAGCGTGTGAAACACTTTGTACTACTGGATTAGTGGTTGTTGCGGGTGAGGTACGTTCTAAAGCATATGTTGATGTTCAAAAAACAGTTAGAGCTGTAATCAAGAAAATTGGTTACACTAAATCTGAATACCAATTTGATGCGACTTCTTGTGGTGTTATTTCTGCTATTCACGAACAATCTGCGGACATTGCACAAGGTGTAGATGTTGGAAAGAACGAAGAAGACCAAGGTGCTGGTGACCAAGGAATGATGTTTGGTTATGCAACCAATGAATCTGATAACTATATGCCTTTGGCTTTAGATATCTCTCATAAATTATTACAAGAATTGGCAGCTATCCGTAAGGAAGGCAAGAAAATGAAGTACCTAAGACCAGATTCTAAGTCTCAGGTAACCATCGAATATGCTGATGATCATACGCCATTAAGAATTGATACAATCGTTGTTTCTACTCAGCATGATGATTTTGCAGATGAGGCAGAAATGTTAGAAAAAATCAACAAGGACGTAAAGAAAATTTTGATTCCTAGAGTTAAGAAGCAATTACCTAAGCGTATCCAAAAGTTATTCAACAAGGATATTATCTATCACATCAACCCAACTGGTAAGTTTGTTATCGGTGGACCTCACGGTGATACTGGTTTGACCGGTAGAAAGATTATCGTTGATACTTACGGTGGTAAAGGTGCTCACGGTGGTGGTGCTTTCTCTGGTAAGGATTCTTCTAAGGTAGACCGTTCTGCGGCTTATGCAACTCGTCACATCGCTAAGAACTTAGTAGCTGCGGGTATTGCAGACCAAGCATTGGTACAAGTTGCTTATGCAATTGGTGTAGCTAAGCCAGTAGGTTTATTTGTTGATACTTACGGTACTAGCAATGTAGAGCAAACAGATGGAGAAATCGCTAAGATCGTTGGGCAATTATTTGACTTGCGTCCAGCGGCTATCGTTAAAAAGTATGGTTTAAAGAACCCTATTTTTTCTGAAACTGCGGCTTATGGTCACATGGGTAGAGAATGCGGTACAAAGACCGTTAATGGTAAGACTTACGAAACTTTCCTTTGGGAAAAATTAGATATGGTTGACGCTATTAAAGAAGCTTTTGCTGAAGAAATGGCAATGGCTTAATCATAATTTATAAATCAAAAATGTAAAATTCTAAAGTTAAAAGTTTAGAATTCGAACATTTTCCGAAATACTAAAGCCCTCAAAAGTTCTGTTGAATTTTTGGGGGCTTTTTTTATAAAAAATATTATTAAAAATCATTACCGAACGGCATATTTTTTTGATAAGAGGTGCAATTCGAGAAAAAATACCTATTGTAGAGTTTTATACCACTAAAATTTCTACAAATGCATACCGTTTTCGACGAATTAATAGCACCTCTTAGGAATTTCTTCCAGAACAAAAGTAGCGAATTTGATGAACAAACTGGTTCTGAAGCTTATTTTTTTAAAGACTTCATCCTAAAATCTTCGCTCATGTAATGAAATTTAGTTCCTTGAAGGTGTTAATTACCGAATTGAAGACGGATGAAGCAGCCGAAAAATTAGGTTTTTAACCAACGCCCTATTCTACTTTTAGAGATGGTTTTTATAGGTTTGAAGCTGATTTTTTCCAACAAGCAATATTAATTCAATGAGTTGGGCCAATTACAAAAAGACAAAAAATGCGATTCGGATGCGTATGTCCTTTCAGTTAAACAGGGTGATCCCTACTGAGTTCATTGCCATCGCTGCTAATTTTAGCGAACGCAGCTTTTTACAATCCATTGTCCAACAAAGAATTACCTATCGGTCTTATTAGGTGAAGTAAACAGCATTTCAATAGGCAGTCAGCAGTGTACGAACTACTACCTATTGAAATACTGTATCATATCTGCCACAAAGAATCGACAAAATAGTTACGCTCATCCGTATAATTTTTCTTGACGGTAAAACCACTTTTAGCAGCTAAGTTTTGAATATCTGTTAAGCTATATTTCTGCGATAATTCCATATCAATAGCCTCATAAGCATCAAAATGAAAGGACTTTCCAATTGCCTCAATATCTACCTTCTGCTCTTTAGTACTGATTAAATAACTTTTTGTCGCACCAGTCAATGGATTATATGTAGGCCAATGCTTAAAGTTAGCTATATTAAAATTCCCTCCTAATTCATTATTAATGCGATCCAGTAAATTCAAATTAAAAGCTTTGGTAATTCCTTGTTTGTCATTATAGGCATCGAGGATAATTTTTGGGTCTTTTTTGAGGTCAAAACCGATCATCAATAGGTCTCCTTTATGTAAGTGACTCGCTAAAACACGTAAGAAGACACTTGCCTCTTCCATGTCCAAGTTGCCTATATTTCCTCCCATAAAAAGGACTACCTTTTGCGTGTTTGGAACATGTGGAATTTGCTTTAAACTTTTGAAATAATCACCCTGTACAGGAGATACTTCTAAAACAGGCATTTCATCAGCCAACGCACCTTCTAATTCAGCTAAAATATTACCTGAAATGTCAATAGGGACATAGCGAAAATTAGCTTTTTGTTGTAGAAAGTATCTCAATAATACCTTGGTCTTCATCCCGTCTCCTGCGCCCAACTCAATCAAATCGAATCGTTTAGAAGTAATATCGCGTAGCAAATCAGCTCGATAAGTACTCAATATTTCATGTTCGCAATCCGTTAGGTAGTATTCTTCCATCCCCATGATTTGCTGAAATAACTCATCTCCCTTCTCGTCATAAAAATACTTAGAAGATAATTTTTTAGGTGTTTGTGCTAAGCCTTCTGCAATGTCTTTAGCAAATTGTTTATTTTCTATTAAGATAGCTGATGAAGTCATATTTTATTAAATCTTTGAGTGAATGATTTTTGCAACTTGTTTTACCCCTCCAAGAGGTCGAAACCCTTGGAGGGTCGATACGTCTTATTATTTCGCTAAACGAATGCCCGTAAATTGCCAGCGTTTATCCGTCTGGAAAAAATTACGATAAGTCATCCGAGCATGGCTGATTGGTGTTGCACAAGATCCACCTCTTAGCACCATTTGATTTACCATGAACTTTCCGTTGTATTCTCCCAATGCACCCTTGAATCTCGGATAGTTTGGGTAGGGCAAGTAGGCACTTCCTGTCCATTCCCACACACTGCCCAAAAATTGAGTATCTGCCTCAGTTTGCGTAGCAATAGGGTGAAAATTTTGCGTTTCTAAGAAATTACCATTTTCTGGAATTGTTGAGTGTAAACGCTTACAAGCCACTTCCCACTCAAATTCTGTTGGTAATCTCCAACCTTTCCATTGAGCATAGGCATCTGCCTCAAAATAGCTGATATGTGCAACGGGTTCATTAAGGTTGATTTTTTCAAGACCCCTTAGAGTATATTGGTACCATTCCCCATCTTTTTCATACCAGTAAAGTGGTGCTTTAACTGGCAACTGTTTAGCCCACTCCCAACCTTCACTAAGCCAATGTTCATGCTGTCCGTAGCCATTAGCTTGCATAAACTGAAGGTATTCACCGTTGGTGACTAGTCGATCTGCAATTTCAAAGTCGTGCAAATAGACCTTGTGTACACTATGTTCATTATCCCAACAAAAGTCTTTACCCGTGTAGCCAATCTCATAAACACCTTCTTGAATCGGAATCCAATTCAGAGGGCGAGTAATAGTAGAAATTGCTGTATTATTCTTAGTTTGATAACTTGGAAATAGTGGATTAGTACCTAAAATATATTTAATGTCGGTGACCAATAATTCTTGGTGCTGCTGTTCGTGTTGAAGGCCCACTTCTAATAAATGACTGAGTGCCTCAGGTATCTCCGAATCATTAGCAAACTGTGCTAGTAATTGATCCATTGCTTGATCTACATAAGTGCGATAATCCAATACATCTTGTACGGAAGGACGTGTCATATTCCCTCGATTCGTACGCAAAATACGAGGGCCTTGACTTTCGTAATAACTGTTGAAAAAATAATTTAATTTTAAATTAAAAGGTTGGTAGTCAGCTAGTTGTTCAATCAATATGAAGTTTTCAAAAAACCAAGTGGTATGCCCTAGGTGCCATTTTGGAGGGCTAACATCCCCTGTTGGTTGCACCACATAATCTTCTGTATGCAGCGGTTGACAAATAGCTATTGATTGTTGGCGAATGGTATTATACCTTTTGGTAAGAACTACCTTTATGCTGTTTTTTTCTGCTACTGCTAGCATATTTTTTCTTGTTTACTTTAGTCAATATTATTTACACCTAAATATAAAGGACTAAGCGATGAAATTGTTTTGTTTAACGTTGTTTTCGTCGGAAAAAATCATATTGATTTAAGAGAAATTAGCACTTAGGTCTTTTTGGGGACGAATAGATTGAATAATTATCTTCGGAATTGTTTAAGTGCAAATTTCAGAAATAAAGAAGGTTGTTGTTTGTTAAAAAGGGGCAATAATTATTACAGAAAGGCCAAGATTGATTAAGGCTCGATAAGATAATTGAATAAGCACTATTTTTACAAAAAAAAGAAAATGGAAAATACGATATACGAGAAATTAGGAGAAGAGAATTTAGAAAAGATGGTCAATAAATTCTATGAGTTGGTTTTGCAAAATGAAGTCATAGCCCCTTTATTTACGACAGATATGAAGGTAGTCAAAGAAAAGCAAATAGCTTTTTTAACACAGTTTTTGGGAGGTCCAGCAAAGTATAACAAAACCTATGGGCATCCTAGAATGCGTATGCGCCACATGCCACATAAAATTACGGAGGCTGCGGCTATCGAATGGCTAAAATGTATGAATGCTGCTATCCGCACTTTGGATATTGAAGAAGATTTTAAAGTAACCTTGGCGAACTGTTTTCCAAGAGCAGCGGCACACATGGTGAATAGTAAATAAATAAAAGGATTGACAGAATAAAAGACATTTATTAAGACACTCAAAATAGTCCAATGCCTAGATTTTTGATAGTTATAGTTTGTTTAATTCTATTTAGTTGTCAAACTAAGACACCACAAGTTGCACAAAATTCGGTAGTAAAGCCAAAAGAACAGGGCATTCTTAAATATGAAATCCGACCATCTAATAGTACTGAAAAAGCACCTCTATTAGTCTTGTTACACGGTTATGGAGATAATGCGCTTAATTTTTTTGCACTCAGCAATTATTTTGATCCTAGATTAACGATAATTAGTTTGTATGCGCCCCTAGATTTTGGGCAAAACCGTTTTGCTTGGTATAATCTTGATTTTACTACTCGGGACAAACAAGGGAATTTAGCAGAGGCGGAGATTGCTAGACAGCAGATATTGGCAACATTAGAAGAAGTGGTTAAAAAACATAATATAGATGCCCAGAAAATATATTTAATGGGCTTTAGTCAAGGTACAATTATGAGCCTAAACATTGCGCTGACTAGCCCAGAGAAGATAAAAGGAGCAGTGCTATTCAGCGGTAAAATCCTAAAAGACTTAGGTACTAGAATAGTGGAGAAAGAGAGACTAAAAGACCTACAAATTTTTCTGACGCATGGTACTAAAGATGAAGTACTTTTTGTAGAAGAAGGTCGAAAAATCCATAAGAAGTTAAAAGCTTTGGAAATAGAAGATTTGACTTATTCAGAGTTTAACTCCGCTCATACTATTCCACAAGAAGAACTAGGAGCAGCTATAAAATGGCTGTCCAAAAGATTGGATGAATAAAAAGAGGTAAGAGTAGAGATTGCACAAATCCCGTGGCCTACCAGCGGGTCACTTCAAGTGCCCCTCTGATTTTACCAAAATTATGGGGTCACTTGAAGTGACCCCATAATCCAAAAAACAAAGTTTTGTCAATATTCAACCTGCCCGAATGCTTAGGCTTAACACTCAAATCTAGTGATTGAAATTGTCAAAACTACCGCTCGGTCAACATCTAGTTTAGAAAACTATGTGCTCTATGTGCTCTTACTATGTGACTATGTGGTAATTTTTTGTCTAGTTGTCAACTTCATTCCCATACCTTCTTATTCAGAAAGTACATTATCATAAACCTGCACTCTATCCCACAAGTGATTAAAATCCTCAACAAACTTTAGGTGAATAGGCTCTGTCTGATAAGCATCTTGATCTTCTTTGCTTTTGAAATGACAGATCCAAGCATAATCGTAGCTATTGTCAACCACTTCTCTAGGCGTTCCTGCTGGTGGGCCATAAAAGACGTTATAAATCTGAGGACATGCTTTCAACTTGCCCATCCCATTTTTAACAAAATCTGCTTTTTGTTCAGCTGTTACCTCATCTTTCATCCAAAAGTAAACCGTATGAATAAAGGCAGTTTCATTTTTGGCAGGAGCAGCTAAAGCCTTTTCAGCAGCTGCCAACTTTTCTTTTAAACTATTTAATTCGTTTTGCATAGTCGTATCAACTTGATTACAAGCGGTTAATAAAATTAAAACTAGAGGAAGTACATATTTCATGTAACTAAATATTAAGATTTAAAATCCTAAAGATAGTATGCGGAATAGGATTTGACCTAATATTTGATAGTAAAAGTGAACATGGTTATTAGATCGTCAGGTAAAAGATTAATATTATTAAGACTAGTTTTGTCAACATCTAAATCTGTTGTCCTTCATTAATACGTTGTATATTTTTATTATACAACGGATTAATGAAGGACAACTGATCCAAGCGTTGACATATTTCTTCTTTATAATATCCATTTTTTATCTGATTATCTAATGGTTAAGCAGCAGACTTTTTAATGACAATCGTTAACTTAGTAACGAGTAAACAATAACTTCCACATTTAGGAACTGATCTTTTGCCCCAATGCGTCGTTATTTTTTTAACAATAGCGGTGCTATTCTTAAAAAAAATGTCTAGCCTTGGAACAAAACCCGCTCGACTGCGCAGCGGGCGAGTCTCTAGCTCCAAACCCGCCCGCCTGACGGCAGTCGGGCAGGTGCCGAATTTATTATTTGCTCGTTACTTAAAGCGTATAATATCTAGGACTGTCTGCTTATATTTGTGCAAATTCTAATAAAAATTCCATCATGAAAAAGATAACTTACACCCTTTGCTGCTGTTTTTTGGCCTTTGGTTTATTAGCGCAGATGAATACCGACCAAGCGAATTTAATGGCGGCATTATTGGGGGACACACCAATAGAAGAAGATTTACAAGAACTATGTGATCAGTATGGAGGTAGAGTAACAGGAACAGCCGCAAACGCCAAAGCAGTAGATTGGGGACTCCGAAAGTTTATTAATGCAGGTGTAGCTGCTCAAAAAGAATCTTTCCAAATAGCCTCTCTTTGGGTAGAAAATTCAACGATTGCAGAAGTGTCCGGGGCCGCTAATTTCACACCAAAAGTAGTGGCTAAGTATTTTTCGAAATCGACGCCAAAAGAAGGAATAACTGCCAAAATTATTGATGTAGGCTACGGTACTCCCGAAGATTTTGCAAAAGCAGGAGCCGCAGTTAAAGGTAATTTTGTCTTAGTAGAAAACGATTTATGTCTAGATATAGATGGATTATTTGTTGAATACGCTAATGCGGCAAAGGCCGATGCTTTAGCGGCGAAAGCAGGCGCAATTGGCATTATTAATATGGCATCTCGCCCTAAGAAATTACTCTATCGGTTCATCGCCTCTGATGGTTACGATCATGGATTAATTAATTTAGTGATGGGGCGGGAAGATGCTCAGCGTTGCCAGAGAGTATTGCGAGCAGGGGGAGATCTTGATTTCTCAGCGACTTTAGATGTTGCCTACACGGGCGAACAAACCAGTCATAATGTGATTGCAGAAATTAAAGGCTACGAAAGACCAGAAGAAGTAGTATTAATTGGCGCACACTTAGATTCTTGGGGCTTAGGTACAGGTGCAAACGACAATGGTTGCAATGTGACGATGATGATCGATATAGCTCGTCAAATGATAAAAATGGGGGTTAAACCCAAGCGAACGATTCGATTTGCCTTATGGAATGGAGAAGAACAAGGCTATTTTGGCTCACAAGGGTATACCCAATTGCACCAAGATGAATTGGACCAGCACATTATGAAAATGTCGGTTGATATTGGTAGTGGTGCCATCATTGGTTTCTTTACCAATGGTCGTCCAGAGTTGGCAAAAATCACTAAGGAAGTGATGAAACCAGTTGCTGGTTTGGGAGCAAGTCAAGTATTAGATTTACCAATTGTAGGAACAGATAATTTTGATTTCATGTTAGAAGGCGTCGGCAATTTAGTAGCGAGTCATAAGCCATTTAACTATGGTCAAAACTATCACGCAGAATCAGATACTTATGATAAAGTTGATTTAGCGCAGTTGAAAAGGAATTCAGCAATTGTGGCATCTGTAGCGCTGAGTTATGCTAATTTGCCAGAATGGAAAGTGAATTGGAAACGCCAAACCAGAGCAGAAATAGCAAAAGAAATTGTAGAGAAACATAATCTAGAATTTTCTATGCGGATGTTTGGCGTATGGGATGCTTGGATAGATGGTACTCGAGGTCGGAAAGAATAAATTGAAATTAAGGTGTCAGGCATTTTGAAAATGTCCGACACCTTATGCCAATCAGCTTACTTGCTTTTTCGGTATTTTAATAACAAATCCAGCATCTTATCACCCTGATCAACCGCATGGGTAATTGGGTTTTCATCTCCAGCTACACCCAACATCGGATCAGCTCCATTTTCCAATAAATACTCAGCGACTTCATAATGCCCTCCACGAACTGCGTTAATTAATGCAGTGCCATCTCCACCGACGGTTTTATTAACGGCTGCACCATTTTCAATCATCAATTTTACGAAATCTAAATGTCCATAGCGAGCAGCGCCCATTAAAGCACCTTCATCTCCTCTTGCTCGGAATTCTACATCTGCATTGGCTGCTAATAGAATTTTTCCAATTTCAATATTCCCTTTTCTAGCAGCCGCATTCAAAGGGGAACGAGGTTCGCCTTCTTCTCTGTATTCGCAGTTTGGGTCTACTGTTTGGACTAAAGTTTTTACTTTTTGTGCATTATTTTTTTTGACTGCTCGTAGTAAAGCTGCACAAGTATTCTTTTCTCTTTTATTCGTTGACCGAGTGTTTCTTACCCGTATATTTTGAGTCAAATTTTCTCCATTTACAGTCTTCACTAAGCGATATGTCCCTTTTTTAATATCGACATGCGGAAAAATAAACTCGTGAGTTCCAGCCTCAAGAAGACTATCAGTGATAATCATTACAGGCTGTCCTTTAGTTGTTTCTATAGCTATTTTTACATTTGCCTTGCCTCTTAATTTTATACCAATTGGCGTTTGTTTTTGATTATCTCGTATCTCAACCCAATTAGATGCTACTACTTCGGGTAGACTACCATCAACATTTCCATAAATAGCAGTAGTTGTACTTTCGTCGCCATTGGGTAGTAAGAAATTTTTAATTCTTTTGAAGCTACTCCTTATTTCGTACCCATCTTTTTCACTAGCATCAGAGTTTGGAGGGTGTACACAATTTTGTAGGGTATCATATTCTATGTGGGTGCCATAATCCAAAGTGAAAATCAAAGAGTTCTTATCGCCTTTATTCGTGACTAATGGTCCTCCTATTTTTTGTCGGTTACTGCCTGCGCAGCCTAAATTTGTATAGTAGATAGCTTTAATGTATGATTGACCGTTTGCTCCATCTTTTACTTTGATTTTATGGAAAGTATTAAAATAGGGGTGATTTTTATTTATTTCAAATTTGTTTTCCAACTTGATGGTAGGTGTAGCTATTTTTAACTCTTGAGGTTGAGACTCTTTTTTTGTTGCTAAAGAAATAGCTGATTGATATAAGTTAGGGTTGACATCAATAGTGCGGGTATAACTTATATCCAAATATTTAAATTTAGAGTTTTCTTCTAATCTTTGGACAGTATTTGCAGAACGTTTAGGTTGACTTATATCAACTGATTCATTATCGACTTTGCTTAGGTTATCGTCTATTATAGCTCCAATATTATTTTCTTCCGTTGCAGTTTCCTCATCATCTTCAACATCAACATGTGCATACTGGTGATAAGTTGGAGGTTCTTCGATAGTGATTTCAGCTAAATCATCTATCGAATTTGAATCAATAATTGAGTCAATCGTATTCGTGAAAGTAAAACCTGGCAAAACAAAAAGTGCCAGTAGCAATAAAGCTGCAAAAGGCAATCCTGCCTTAAAAAGGTGATAACGTTGTTTTTTCATGTCGGGTAAATTTATGAGTGAAATAATTCGGTTGGATAATTCCGATTTTTTGAGAGATATTCCTGCAATCAAAGGGTAATTTTTAGTTGGCGTTTTCATCCATTCTGCAACAGTTAATAGGCATTGAGCTAGGGCTAGGTTATTGCCAATAATTTTAGCAGCCCATTCGTCGCAGAGTAGTTCATTGGTTGTTTGAATTTCTTTGATAGCGATGCGATGCAAAGGCTGAAAAAATAGAAGGGTATCCAATAAAAGGAAGAAACAGTTCCAATAATAATCTTTGCGAATAACGTGCGCTAGTTCGTGTGCTAGCATCGCCTTCATTTGAGTATCGTCCAGTTTATCAACTGCTTTTTGAGGTAAACAGATTTCTTTGTTCTTGATTAAAATAGGGCTTTCTAAAAGAGCAGATTGACTCAGTAAAATTTGTGGATTTTTACCGAGTTTCAATCGAATCTGCTTTAGTAAATAAGGTAAAGTCGGGTGATTTAAATCAGTACGAGGACTGATTTTTTTGATGAAAATGAAATGTCTGATACTTTCTTTTAAAAAGAAAAATAAACTACCAATCAACCAAAAGGCAACGAAGAATTGAATGGCCAATAGAATATATTGAGGAGTAGTTGATGTCGTTTTTAATGTTGCTTTTGGAACGATCAAAGGTTTTTCAGTGGTAGAGGTCTCCTTTTCTATAACTTTGTCAATAACTGATTCTTCCACGATTAATTCAGTAGGCTCAATAGGTGAAATTGTTTTTGATATATTACTATTATCTACCTCTTCGTTAACAGGTTGTTGTTCAATAGTAGGCTGTGAAATTACCTTTTTTGATAACGATATTTCTAATAGACTATTTCCACTAAAATGAATTAGCATACTAGTCAATAAACCACCTATTAATGCACCTTTCCACAAATAGTTTTTCAATAAAGGCGTATTAAAAAAAGGTATTTTTACTAAGCACAATACTAATAAAATCCATGTACTACTATGAAGTAGATAAGTCAGGGCAAAAGCCACCAATTCGTTCAAAAATGATTGAATCGTTAATGCTATCATAATCGTATGATTTGCTTGTTACTAAATTTTAAAAATAGGAGTGATTTATAGAACTAAATGTTGTCACAATTCAGAGAGTTGTGTTACAGTTGCTGCTCGAAAGTAACACAACTCTCTGAGTTAGTATTCATCTTCTTGCTAAGGGTCTAATTGCTGCCGTTCCTGCGCTGCCTCGATCAATTTCCTCAATCGCTCCAATTCGTCTGCCTCAAAAGCATCTTCCTCCAATAAGTGATTGACTAAAACCGAAGATTTACCTTCGAATAATTGATCTATCAAATTATTGGTCATAGAGGCTTGAGTTTCTTTTTCGGAAATGACCGCTTTATAGATGTACTGCCGACCTACTTTGTGAAAATCAACAATGTCTTTTTTGTACAATCGTTGCAAAACCGTACTAATTGTCGTAATAGCAAAGTCTCTTTCTGCTTTTAAAGACTGTTGAATATCGCTGACAGATGCCTTGCCTTGTGTCCAAAGCACTTTCATTATTTTTAATTGTAGTTCGTCCAGTTTTATCTTTTCCATAATGCGTTGAAATCTGCTTTATTACTTTAATACTACAAATGTAGTAATTAAAAACTACAAACGTAGTATTTATCTAAAACTTTAACATTTATTGAACATTTACAAGCTTTTGAGACTTCTGTCCGATGTAATGATTACCATTACCATCCACATAGCGCAAGGTATTATTCTCAAGAATCAACTCACCAGAAGAATGTTTTAAGAAGAATTTATTAGGTGCGTAGGCGGCAATTTCCTGTACACCTATTCTAGGCAATGTTGCTTTTAAAACGCCCTCTTCTTGCGAAATTGAAATAATCTGATTCCGTCTAAATTTATAATCGCCAAAGTGTTGGGCAATCGTTTCGGGGGCTACTTCAATTGATTTTCTAGGTTCGATTTCTAATAAAATATCTTGGATCGCCCACTCTAGATGATGCACCCACATACCACCACTAGAAGTCAATAAAACCATCCCAATTTTTTGATTAGGAAAGAAGGTATAAATACTAGCGAATCCATCCACGTCTCCACTGTGTCCATAATGTACCAAAGTAGAATCCACCACTTTATTATAACCGAAAGACCCGTAACCATAATAAGGATAGCCACCATTGTCTGCCCAAGAAATTTTATCTTCCATTAATACTAAAGGGCTTAATTGTTGATTTTCATTAAATTGATCGTAAGCTTTCAATTGTTGAGTCATAATGTTGCATAAGTCGGCTGTAGTCGAACAGAGTCCACCACCTGATCGGAGGTATCCCATTTCCCAAGGACTCGTTTTTTTATTTCTCCACCATTTCATATAAGGCGTTGCCATTCCTAATGCTTTCGCTTTGTCCAAATCCATTGTGGTTCGTTTCATTCCGTATTTATCTCCCAAGTATTTTTCGTATAAATCAGCTAGTGGCATATCAGCAGCACGTTCTAAAATATAACCCATTGTTCCATAGCCTAAGTTGGAGTATTCGCATCTTTCATCAGGCTGGGCAATTACTGCTAATTCTTCTAAATCTTTTAACAAAGAGGCTTCTGAATAACCACCGACCATCGGGCCGTCAAATCTTTTCCAAGGTCTTTTGGCATATTTAGCATCTCTAGGAAAGCCTGATCGGTGCTGTAACAGATGATGAATTTTGATAGGTGCTAATTTTTGTATAGTTGTTTCACTCAAAGTATTCGGCAAATAATTCGTGATAGACGCTTGCAAATCCAATTTACCTTCAGCCGCTAATTCTTTGCTAATAATTCCTGTGAAAGTTTTGCTTAAAGAGGCCAGTTGATAAACGGTATTTTCATCTACCTGCTGTTCATTCCCTCTCTTGGTTGTACCGACATTATGGTAAGCAACTATTTTGTTATTTTTGATAATGCCCACCGATAGGGCAGGAATATCATTTTCGGTTACTCGCTCTTGAATTAGCTTTTCAATGGCTTTCAATTGAGTTGTTGTCTGTTCATCTATGGAATTCGATTCGACTATGTCCGTTTGTATTAGAGCAACTGTATTTTTGCAATTGGCAAAAAGAATAATTAGAAGACAGGCATAAATGCTATTTTTAAGGTAAATCGTCATAATGATAATTTTTAAAAGCTGGGTGATTATATTTAATACTACAAATGTAGTAATTAAAAACTACAAGTGTAGTATTTTGTTTTGATTTTAACAAATTTTGTTCTTTTTACCCCTCCTCAAAGAACCAAGGATAAGCCTCTTCAAAGCCATCTTTCCAAACTTTAGGCTCGTGATAGCCATCAGGAACCAGTTTAGTTTTTAACTGTTTATCGGTAAACCCTTCTGCTTTTAGATGCCTTTCCATCAAATGATAGACGGTCAATAATCCTGAAAACTCTCGTTCTCCAGCATTCATATAAATTTGAATATCTCTATTTTTTAATTGAGTAACCAAGTCAAAGACCTTTTCAGAGTGCAGTAAAGAGGGAGATAATGCACCCACTTTTGAGAAGACCTCCGAATGATGCATTGTGGTGTAGAAAGCCATCAAGCCACCCAAGGATGCGCCCATGATTCCTGTATTTTCCCTATCTGGTAGCGTTCTAAACTTTTGGTCAATCATTGGCTTTAATTCATTGACAATAAAATCTACGAACTGATCTGCTTTATTTACTTCTGC
>CALDTJ010000197.1 GCA_937924145.1 uncultured Saprospiraceae bacterium | reverse complement strand
TATAAATCGTTGCTATTCTGTAAACTCAACAATATGTGCAGAAACTGTTACCTTATAAACGCCTACAATAGGAAAAAAAGATCGATTAATTTCTACTGTCTCATTAATAATGGCTCTAGATTTTCCGATTAAACTTGCTTGTGCTAACATATTGGCTTTAGCCTCCGCAATCAAGGCATTTTTAGCACCACCTATTCCAAAGAAAGTGTTAACTTTAGCCTCGCCTTGTACACTTTTAACCACTGTAAAATTATTCTGTGACAATACCACTCCCGTAGTATGGTTGTTTAGATTGCTCGATAATCCTTCGTGTACCGAACAATTAGAAAAAAACAAGACAAGCGTCAATAATAAAAATAAATTTCTCATAATACATTTAAATTTTTTGGATAGTAACTTGGTTATGATGTAGATCTTATGGCCTTCCTTCAATAACTCAAGTACTGCTAGTTAATAAAATAGGCGAATTAATTATTGCGTCACTGTATAATTCATAGCTATACTATGCCCAGCTTAGTGATAGCGAAAAATAAGTTCCGATTTTTTCTTAGTTACTTAGTTAATCACACTACCTACCAGCTTTGTTACATTGGTCGAACGTTTCTTTTTAGTAACCATTTTACTTTTCTTATCCATAACTATTGGGGATGATTTTTCCAACTTGGAATTAGTCTTATTTCCAATACTATTAGAAGTAGTAGTACTCGTTATGGTCTCATTTGTACCAGATGTGTTACTACCAACATTCGTTTCGGGTACATCATTAACTTCATTATCATTGCCAGTGGGTATAGGATTATCAGCTTTCGATACAGCAGAACTATCCGTGGATATTTTTTGGTTAGTATCTACAAGGTCTATCGCATCGGTGGATGAAAAACTATTAAAAACTTGATGGACATCAGCCTTAATTTTCGCCCAATCAATCACCTCATACTCAAGTTTTTTCCATACTTTTTCTCGTTCCGTCCGCCATGCTTGATAAGCCGTTTCTGAATCCTTAAACTTTTGAGGTTTTCCCCAATCTGTACTTTGCTTATCTCCACCATATCTTCGCTCAAAAAGTGTATTACTATCAACATCTGTAATCTTCAAGTTGCAAACAGGAGTGACATAAAAAAGAATGTTATAAAATACCCCAGAGGCATCTTTTCTAGTAATCAATTGTTTGGTAATGAGTCCTTCTGTAAATGCTACATCGATTTGATAACTATCATTAGTAGCTACTTTTTGGTAATTTGGAACATCAAATATGGGTATTGGATCAGGCAACACATTCTCTAATGTAGTCGTCAATTTTTGAACAGTAACGGTGTAAGTTTTTGGTATATTTGAGGTATCCTGGGCAGAAAGATTTACCAAAGCGTAAAGTAAGCACCACAAGGATATAAATTTTCTCATAACTTATCTATTTTTAATTACAAAATATTTAGCACTTTAGCTCCAACAAATTTTGCAATTGAAGTGCTTGCAAAATTTGTTGAAGAAAGGTGAATTTAAAACAATCAGCGCACCCGAATGAACTTCCGAGTGTCCCCAACGCCTTGACGTTGAATCGAAACCACATGCAATCCATACGCAAAATCTTGAATATTCACTCGTAAATCAGCTTGCTGTAACTCATCAAACTGTCGCTGGTAAACCTTAGCACCCAAAGTATTAAAAATGATTACTTTCACTTCCGAGCCAATATAATTTTTCAGCCCTAATTCAACAAATTCCTTGGCAGGATTGGGCGCAATGGTAAAGGATGGATCAAAAAGATTGGATCTATTACCTCTATCCAAATTAAGTGCCAAACCACTTTCAACCACCTCAAAAACCTCCTCAATCTCACAAATAAAATCCCAATCTGCATCGTAACTCTTGACCCGTAAAGTATAGGTCCCAGGTGCTAAGTTTTCAATCAATCGCTCATTCCCACAATTACCCACACAACGAGAAACAGTTCCAAAATCTTTGTCAAATAAATCGACAATGGTATTGATTGTTAGGAAGTTAGTGATCCTTAGGGTAGTGCCTGTTTGCTCGATATTGATGGCATCACAATTACGGGTTATTCCTTCATCTTTGATTTCTATAAATTGCGTAAAATCGCAAATAACCTGACTCCAGTCTCTGGTAAACGTCTGAACTTGCACCGCATAAGTTCCTGGTAATAAGTCAGTTACTATTTGGTCGCCTTGACAGTCGTTCCAATATTGACAAGTAGTGTCAACTGCCTCAGAGAAATCTTTAACATAGACATGAAACTTTTGTCGAACATTATCCCCAAAACCAGTAGCAGAAATGATATTGCCATCGACAGAGATTTGTACTCGGCAATCAGAGCAACTTGAAGTATCATCTCGACCGTCGCAATTTTCGTCTATTCCGTTGCAAGGAATTTCTGTTGCCTCTGGATTAATATCGCTATCCGTATCATCACAATCGCCTTCTGCTACCGAATAGCCATCCTTGTCTAAATCCTCAATTACGTTCGGACATTCTCCTATCGTATAGTCGGTAATACCAGCACATTCGGCCTCACAAGCGTTGGGATAAGTGACGCCATTGGCACAAACAGGGGCAAACTCAGCCGTGCAAATACATGGATTGAATTCGTAGATGATAGTGCCTTCGCTAGAAATATTGCCAACACAATTATCTACTGCCACTAACCCTGCTGTACAGATTCGATTGCCTGCACAGTCCAAGACAAAATAATCTAATTCGGTGGCTAAAGACCCACAGATATTTTGATTGGTAATTATAAAAATTGGAAATCCATTTAATTCACCTTGACGAATATCTATGTAACATCTGAATGGATTCGCCACAATTTCCGCCAATGCTGGAATGTCAGTTAATGGGTCATTAAAAACACAGATAGGCCCGTCGTAAATTTCCCCATCACAGTTTTCGTCAATGTCATTATAAGGCAGTTCCAATGCTCTTGGATTAATGTCTGCATTTGAATCGTCACAGTCACCCTCCTCAACGGTCACACCATCGTTATCCGCATCTGTTCCTTCTCCTGAAGTACCAATAATTCCATCACAATTTTCATCATCGGTATTATCATTTATTTCAGCAGCATTGGGGTTAATATCGGCTCTGCTGTCATCACAATCAGCGTTTAATACAAATCCATCTCCATCTGCGTCTGTACAGTTTTGGTTAATGTCTTCCCTATCCAAACAACCTGCTAAATTGGCTGAAATGATAATCGGGCCAGCTACTCCGTTCGTCCGCAGCAAATCGTTGATACCACAACATTCATCTAACATCCGATTATTTTGAATCATCAAAGTATCGGCTACTCTGGCTAAATTTCGCAAGCCTTCAATCGTTTCCAGACTGTCATTATCCATGATGATTAAACTACCATTTAGCGTCACCAAATTACCTAGTTGACGAACATCTCGAATACCGTCGTTGTCGATAATCCGAATATCATCATCAATTTGTTGTAAAGTTTCAAAGCCACTAAAATCTCGGATAAGCGTTGTCCCACGAAGATGCAAACAACCTCGCAAGCGAATAATGGTTCTGAAAGCAATTAGAGTAGTGACTTGTGGTACATTGATAAAGAAAATATCGCCTCTGATTTCTGTCAAGCCAATAAATCCTGTAACCCAAACCAGTCTTGGTAGGTTTTCGTAGCGCACACCGCCACCAAAGGAGGTGAATCCAACACCCGTTTCTACCCCAAATTCAAAACTACCGATGTATAATAAGAAGGGTAAATTGGAATATAAACAACTACCGCCAACTCGTCTTAGACTGATAAAAACGATGTATTCTAAAACAATACAATTTTTGATTTCTATATTCCCGCCCACTTCTTCTAGGCTGCTGAAACCGTCTAGATTTTGGAGCATTGGGTTATTGCAGATTATTAAATCTCCACCAATTTTTTGGATGCCACCCATGCCATTTAAAGTAGCCAATAAATCATTGGAAGGAATATTCAAACTATCCCCAATTTCGACATTGCCACTTACACTTTTGATACAACTCAAATTAGATAAATCCACTATGTCATCCCCATTCACCACTAATTTTCCTTCAATATGCGTACAACCACAATTAAAACTATCCAATTGAACTTGGCTAGTGAAAACTAAATCTTGGAAACAAGTATCGGCGGGTACTACTGGCATTGTATCATTATTAACCAGAATCGTCTGTTCACGCAAGCTGGCATTGCCACAGCGATCAATCGCTTCCCAAGTTCTGATAATGGTATAGCTACTGTCACAGCCTGTTCCTGAACTTACATCTGAAAAAGATAGCATTGGATTAGGGTCACAAGCATCTACTACGGTTGGGGCGTCGCTACCATCTGGAATCGTCTCACAAGTAACGGTCTGACTTAACGGAAAGTCCACAAATTCAGGTGCTTTGGTATCGACTACGGTGATTTCGTTGGCAAATGTTGTAAAGTTGCCTCCTGACAAAGCGAACGTCCATTCTCTTCTAATGATAAATTCATCGGCACAATCCCCTTCTATAATTTCTTCTGAAAATGACGGTGGAACGGTATTCGGGCAATTAGGATCTAAACTAACTTCTTCTGGTGCTGGAATTGCATCACATTCTACGGTACGGTCACCTAAGAGACCAATCAAGTTAGGGCAATCTGGCGTAGGCGTACACTGATCTCCATTTTGGCAGTCCTCGTCTATTCCGTTGCAAGGGGTTTCTGTTGCTGCGGGGTTGATGTTGGGGTTGGTGTCGTCGCAGTCG
>CALDTJ010000196.1 GCA_937924145.1 uncultured Saprospiraceae bacterium | reverse complement strand
TTCCCTTTCCTGCCTATTCCTTTTTTCTAAATATCGGTCAATGCCTTCACACTTTCTGCTACCTCAATCCCTTCTGTCAGTACTGGATCAGGTTCAGGTGTTCCCCACACTTGTTTACAAGGCACGACGCCTGCCCAAATCGGTAAAGCATAATCAGGCTTATCATCACCAGGAGGCCCTGTTCGAACTTTAGCGGATGCTTGATCGATCGTCATGCACAATACAGTCGTAGCTTTTAGTTCTTTTGGCAACGGTTGTCTGCTTTCTTCCCAACGATCTTTTAATATTTGGTCAGAAATGACTTTTAGAGCATGTAATTTTTCATCGCCTTCTATCTTCTTAGCAGTGCCAAAACAAACAGCCGAACGATAATTCATTGAATGGTGAAAAGCAGAACGTGCCAAAACAAGTCCATCTAAATGGGTGACCGTTAAGCAGATTGGTAAGCCTTTTTCCATGTTCACCATCATTCGGCTAGTCGTAGCGCCGTGGAGATAGATTTTATCGCCATCTCTACCATAGGAAGTTGGAATGACAAACGGTTGGTCGTGGTGGGTAAAACCCAGATGACACAAAAAGCCTGCATCTAAAATTTCATAGATGGTTGCTTTGTCATAATGTCCTCTTTTGGGGATTCTTTTGACCTTATTTTTTTCGTCTATTGGATAGTTTGCCATTGTTTTTAGTTTGAGTAGCACAGACGACTTGTCCGTATGGATTCCTGTCTGTGAAATGCTAGATTAATAAATTGGAATCTTAGAAGTATTATCGTTCTCTAGGAGGTATTTCCTTATTTTTTGCTAAAAATTTATTAGTTACGACTGGCTTAAAAACTTTAGCTGTTCTCGGTGGATTTCTGCCTAAATCACCTTTGGGCCTAGACGGTCTTTTTTCAAAACCACCACCACAGTTGGGACAAACATTCAGCAAAACTTGCTCGACACAATCTTTACAAAAAGTACATTCATAACTACAAATCATGGCAGCATCGCTGTCGTTTGGTAATGGTTTATCACAGTTTTCACAGTTTTCACAGCTTAAGCGAATTTCTAACATTGTTTTATATTTTAGAGCGATTAGCAGGCGATGCTTTGAAAGCATCTCCTGCTTTATACATTTAAGGCGTATAGTAAGCGATGCTTTAAAAGCATTTCCTGTTTTATACCTTAATATTTCAATGGTACTGAAAGTAAAAGAAAGAGGTGCTATAAAAGCACTGCTTTCTAAGCCCATTTTTCTCGATGAATAATAAAGCCATTGGTAACCGTTTCCATTCCTACTTTTGGATAATAGTCCATAGCAGTAGGGGCAGAAAGTAATAGCAACATGGAACCAGCTCCAATTCATAGTCTTTTTTGAGAATGCTTTGTATGATTTTTTCTGACGCAGAGAGACGCTGTTTGAAATTATGAATGTTTATGTTTGGTATGTTTCACCCTAAAATGATGTTAGAGCTGCAAAACATATAAAAATCATATAAATTCTGCGTCTCTCTGCGTCGAAAAAAACTTATCGAGCATTTTGTGTAATCCTGATTTTGAATTATGAAACAAAAGTAATAGCTTTCTGGTCTATTATACTATGCCAGTTTTAACTAATTAAATAGTCCAGAATTTCATGCTACCATATAAAAACATTATTGAGTTGGATAGAAAAGCAGCAACACCCCTTTTCTTACAACTCACCAACGAATTGGTGAAGTTAATTCAAAATGGTCAGTTAACCCCTAATACTAAATTGCCAAGTAGTAGAACTTTTGCAGATATTTTTCAACTGAATAGAAATACTGTAACGAAATCATTAGAGGAATTAGAGGCATTAGGTTGGGTGATTATCAAACCGAAAAAAGGGACTTTTGTCGTCGATACTTTTCCAATCATCAAACCTAATGATTGGTTAGCGACTAAATCGAATCGTCTAAATAAAGCGAAGCCTACTTTTGAATTTTATGACTTTCCTGAGCTGAAAAAACCTATTGCTTATACTTTTCCTCTAGGCTTTGATGATGGTTTGCCCGATGTAAGATTGGCTCCGATTGACGATTTAGCGAGAGGGTATGCCCGAAATATTCGACAGTTAGCCTTCGAGACAGATTTAAATTATAAAGACGGTTTTGGTAATTTGGAACTACGGAAACAACTGGTCAAAATGCTAAATGAAACAAGAGGTTTGAATATTTCTACCGATCATATTTTGATTACTAGAGGAACTGTGATGGCTATTCATTTGGCAATTGCCTCCAGTATACAAAAAGGTGATATAGTCGCTGTTGGTGAAACGAATTATAAAACAGCGGACATGGTGATTCGACATTTTGGTGGTCAAATAGTCCGTATTCCTGTAGATGATAAAGGATTGCAAGTTGCGGAAATCGCCAAATTATGTGAGCGACAGCCCATACGGTCTGTGTATGTGACTTCGCACCACCATCATCCAACAACCGTCACTTTAAGTCCAGAACGAAGGATGGAATTAGTCAGGTTAGCCAATAAGTATAATTTCGTGATTTTGGAAGATGACTATGATTATGATTTGCATTATGGGAATAGTCCTGTCTTACCTTTAGCAAGTGGAGATCAATCAGGGCGAGTGTTGTATTTTGGTTCTTTTACAAAAATGATTGCCCCTGCGTTTAGAGTGGGTTATTTAGTCGGACCACCTAGATTAATTCAGGCATTGCCAAAACTAAGACGTATTTTTGATCGACAAGGAGATACTGTTTTGGAAAAGACCATCGCAGATTTACTAAAAGATGGAACGATTCGACGGCATCTAAAAAAGTCTTGGCGGCATTATAAAGAACGACGAGATTTATGTTGTGCCTTATTAAAAAAAGAATTGGGGGATTGGGTGGAATTCGAAAAACCGACTGGAGGTATGGCGGTTTGGGTAAAATTTGATGAACGGATTAATATTCCGAAACTTAGCCAAAAAATGATTGCCCAAGGTGTTTATCTGGCGAATGGAACGACTTATAATCCTGATGGGCAACAGTTGAATAGTATTCGAATGGGTTTTGCATCTATGAATTTGGGGGAGATTGAGCGGTGTGTTTTGATTTTGAAAAGAGAGATAAATAAAATGAAATAGCTGCCAGCCTTCGAAAGGCTGGCAGCTATTGACAAACAAGCCTAACTTCCGCAAAGAACGCTAGGCTTGTTTATAGATATTTAGCAACTAGTATCTAGCAATTAGCAACCAGTTTACTTCAACATAAATTCTCCTTTACCAGCGATGTATCCTTTATTATAAATTTCCACTGCATAAAGCCCTTTGCTGAAACCAGTAGTAGGAGACCAATTCATACAAACTTGACCACTTTCGTTTTGGTAATCAATTTGCTGAGCCATCGTATAACGCATCTCCTCTTGAGTCGCAGCATCTTTCATAATGCCAGAACCCATATCTTCTATGGCCAAAGTAGTACCGCTTGGATCAAGAATTCGTACATGGAAGATTTCGTCTCCTGGGTCAGTTACTAAGTTTTCTGTAGTATTGAAACATAGCTCTAAGCGATCGACGTTTTTAGCGTATTTCTTCTTAGCAGACTTCCCATTTTTACGAGTTTTCCAGCCAGTTGCATTGATTTCTGCGATTTTTACGACAGAGGCAATATTTACTTTTTTGTCCAACATCGTATTTTTAGAAGTCAAATCAGCCTTCTCAGAAACTAGTTGAGCGCGTACCTCTTCTAATTCTTCTGCTTTTGCAGACTTAGCAGATAAATCTTGTTGTAAAGATTTATTTTCATTTCCTAAGTCCGTATTTTGAGCTAATAATTGTTCGTTTTCAGCTTTCAGTTCATTGACCTCTGAGACATATTGATCTAATTGCAGGCGCATTTCAGACATTTCTGTTTTAGCTTTCGCAAAATCATTCTTAGTTCTTAATAATCTACTAATTTGATTTTTCTTCGACTTCAATTCATCTTTTTGCTTTTCAATCAAGGCGTTTAGTTCTTCATTATTGCCTTTCATTTCGTCTAGTTCGGCGACTGCCTCATTATACGTATCGTTTAATTCGTCGTAGATAATTCCTTTTTGGTTAATGTCGGCTGCCATCTGTTCTGTTTTGTCTTGCAGATCTTGATTGGCAAAAAATAGGTATCCGCTCAAGCCCAAAAGTCCCAAAATGGCGACCATGGCAATGGCGAATAAGTTTGAATTTGATTTGTTGCTACTCATGCTTTTAAGATTTTATTATTTATAGGTTGTGCAAACGCTTGTTTGAATTAACCCACAAAGTTAGGCTATATAAGCGAATCAAAGTGTCCAATTATTGCATTCTAAAACATTTTATTTAAAATTATAATCAAAATAGTTTTAAAAAACGTATTTATTATCAAAAAAGTTGTATATTTGTCTTGAGATTGTGATTATATCGAGTCAGATGAAGAAAATGAGGGACCTACCCCAAATACTAAGAACTAATCTTTTGAATCTGACTCGATTTTTTTTGACATGATGAACGACCGATCCCGCAGGGTGAATGTTCGGGGAACATTCAAGGGAGAGAACCACAAAGTGGGTGGGAGAGCAGGATTTTTGTAGGTCATACTTATTATGCATTCAACCTAGGTCGTTCTTTGCTAGACTTCTTTGCTAGAAAAATAAGTTTGGCAGCGGTTGGGAACACGACCTAGAGCAAATCAAGTACAGAAACCGTTAAAATCTGTCCAATCTGTGATCCAATCCTATTTAATATGAGTGAGCAGGTTCTTTTTGACACGATTTAAATATTATTGAGAAAACCCCTTCCATAAAAAATAACACACTTAAACACCCTAAGAAGATAATTTTATTGCTAAATTGGCGAATTTATAGCGTCTGCGTACCGTCAACTTCCGATAATAATCGGAACAGGTTGTGTACCATTCACCATAAACCGTCTATTAACACTACACAAAATGCTGAATAATGTAAACTTAGGGTCGATTCTATTTTTAGATATAGAATGTGTGTCTGTTGTCCCAACCTACGAAAAACTAGACGATAATTTAAAAAAATTCTGGAAGTTAAAGAGTCGAGGGATTCTCAAAAAATATGATGAACCGATTACGGACGAAGAGGCGGCAGAAACTTTTCCTGATAAGGCAGGTATTTTCGCAGAGTTTGGTAAAATAGTCTGTATTTCTGTTGGTTTTTTAGTCAAAGGAAAGGAAAAAGGAGAGTGGCATATCCGCCTTAAATCCTTCGCTGATCGAGATGAAAAAAAGTTGTTACAAGATTTTTGTGGCTTAGTCGAACAATATTATAACAACCCTGCCAAGTCCTATTTTTGTGGACATAACATCAAGGAGTTTGATATGCCCTACATTTGTAGACGCTTGTTAATCAATCAATTACCTTTGCCAAATTCATTAGACATTGCAGGGAAAAAACCGTGGGAAACGGCTCATTTCTTAGACACTTTGACACTTTGGAAATTTGGTGATTACAAAAATTATACTTCCTTAAGTTTATTATGTGCAGTTTTTGGTTTTCCAACACCCAAGGATGATATCGACGGTAGTGAAGTCGGTCGAGTATTTTGGGAAGATGATGACCTTAAAAGAATTACTACTTATTGTGAAAAAGATGTTTTAGCCACTATTAACTTGTTTATGAAATATAAGCGGATGGAGCTGATTCCAGAGGATAAAATTACTTCTGCTACGGATTTTGAATTGTTGTAGTTGGCACTTATAAGGTGGCTGTTTTCTACAGCCACCTTATTTCTACAGAGATTCAGCCACCTTGATATATGGTGACTGTCTGATGTAGCCTCTTTATTTAAACAAAGTGGTTGTGGGAAACAACCGCCTTATTGCCCTTTTGTCTCTCTGCCTTTCCCATTATCTTTGCGGCATGAATCCAAACGTGCCCATACTTTTAGAACTTCACTATTTTCCTTCCATTCAATGGTTTTCGAAGTTTTTTTTGCATCCAACGATGGTTTTGGAGCAGCACGAAAATTATGTCAAAAGAAGTTTTCGGAATCGAGCGCACATTGCATCAGCTAATGGTTTATTGCGCCTATCTATTCCATTGGCAAAAGGAAAAAATCAGCAACAAAATATTCGGCAAGTAGGGATTAGTTACGAAGAAAATTGGCAACAAAAACAGTGGACGGCAATCTGTTCTGCTTATGGCAATGCGCCTTTTTTTGAATATTATGTAGATGATTTTCAGCCTCTATTTGAAGAAAAAACAGAATTCTTATTCGAACATAATTTAAAAGTACTACAAGCCATTTTTTTCGTTTTAGATTTTAAACCTCCGATCCAACTATCTCAATCTTATTTGACGAATAATTATGCAGGAATGGAAGATTTTAGGAATAAAATAACCCCTAAAACGATGGAGAAAACGGATGATTCTACTTATCAAAATATTTCCTATCAACAGGTTTTTGCTGAAAAAAATGGATTTTTACCGAATTTAAGTATCTTGGACTTAATTTTTTGCAAAGGACCTGAGACGCTGAGTATTTTGGAAAGTTCTGTAAATACATGACTTTCGATTATTTAGCACGTCTAATTAGCAACAATAACAATTTATCCCGAAGTTTTCGGGGCAATTCAACCATCTAACAATCATCTTCGATGACAAATTTATTTAATCAATCGCTAAAAACTTATAGAGTTAAGATTGATGATTTAGTGAGACAACTACACGATTTAACGGTACAAATTGGACATAACGAATTGGCGGCTACCGTCAGTGATTTACGGAATCGCATCAACGAACCGTTTATGTTCGTGATTGTAGGAGAGGTGAAAGCAGGGAAAAGTAGTTTTGTAAATGCGCTTTTAGGTGCAGGCAAGGAGATTTGTAAAGTGGCACCGCAGCCAATGACCGATACGATTCAGCAAATTCTTTATGGCGAAACGGAGGAGATTGTTTCTGTAAATGAATTTCTTAAAAAGATCTATCAGCCAATTGAGATTTTAAGGGAAATTGCCATCGTTGATACGCCGGGGACGAATGCGATCATCAAACACCACCAAGAAATCACCGAGAATTTTATTCCTGCTTCTGATCTGATCGTTTTTGTTTTTGAGGCAAAGAATCCTTATCGGCAATCTGCTTGGGAGTTTTTCGATTATATCCATGCGGATTGGCGGAAGAAAGTTGTTTTTGTCTTGCAGCAGAAAGATTTAATGAACCAAGAAGATCTGAATGTCAATATCAATGGAGT
>CALDTJ010000195.1 GCA_937924145.1 uncultured Saprospiraceae bacterium | reverse complement strand
TACTTTTGCTCAGATTATTGGACAGAGAAAATAGCCGATTGCTTTCTATCTTGGACAATGCCGATTTATGCAGGTGCAACGAATATTACGGATTATTTCCCAAAGGAGTCAATGATTTTAATTGACCCAAGTCAGCCCAAAGTTGCCCTAGAAATCATTCAGGCTGCAATAGCAACAGATAAGTTTACCAGAAACCAAGATGCTATTGAACATGCTCGAAATTTAGTGCTGAATAAATATCAGTTTTTTCCTTGGATGGCTCAAAAAATTAGGAAGGCCACAGAAAATCCTATTGGGAACGCTATACCTCAATTTATACCTGCCAATCTACCGCCAAAGAGGAGTTTTTTAGAGAAGGCGAAAAATCTATTTCCTTGGTAGCAATTATTTTACTAGTATCCTTTTTGCTGATTCATGCAGCTTTGCGAAAAAGCACTACAGCGTATAACTCTGAAAGAGCTATTCTGTTAAGTAGCCTGATCCTTTTTGCTACTTTTATAGTAGGAACTACAGAATTGTTAAGTTTTTTTTATAGTTTAAATTATGGGAGTTTACTTCTGAGTTGGGGTCTATTCATAGTAGTGCTTTGCATCTATTTAAAACTAGAAGGTATTAGGGAGTATCAACAATATTTTGTAAAGCAATCACAGGAAATACTTGCAAAAATTCGGGGAGCCTCGACATTTGAGCAATTAATGCTTGCGACTATTGGTTTTGTTTGTTTGATTACTTTCTTTCAAGGAGTTATGTATCCTCCAAATAACTGGGATTCAATGACTTATCACATGACTAGAATAGTGCATTGGATAGGTAATGAATCGGTTGCGCACTATCCAACAAGTGACTACAGGCAGTTGTATCAACCTCCGTTATCAGAGTTTTTTATATTGCAAATAAATCTATTAGCAGGTAATGATATTTGGTCTTTTATCGTACAGTGGGGCTTTTTGGTAGCCGCTGGGTTGTCCGTTTCTTTATTGGCAAAAATGATAGGGCTTTCTGCGAAGTATCAGTTATTTGCGGCATTTTTTATTTTTACCATACCGATTGTTTACATACAAGCCTCCTCTACAAAAAACTACATAGTTCAAGGCTTTTTTTTATTAGAATCCATCAGGTATCTCTTATTATTTTGGAAAGATAAAACGGTGAAAAATAGTTGCCTTCTAGGTTTAGCAGTAGGATTGTCCTTAATGGCTAAAGCAACTTCTTATATTTTTCTTTTTCCTTTTTTAATAATGTTTGGCCTATTATGGCTTAGGCAAATTTTTCAAAATAAAGTATTAGTAGGTCGGTTCATCAAGTTGGCTTGCGTGATGGTATTTTTTGGTTTAATGATGAATGGAGGGCATTATGCTAGAGGGATTGATTTAACGGGACATCCTCTTGGTCTTCCTGAAGATACAGGGCCAAAAGTTACAGTTGAAGATATTTCTTTGAGTGTTACCATGTCTAATGTCCTTCGAAACTTAGCTTTGCATGGTGGGCCGTTTCCAATATCATTGGGCACAGAAATAGTAGTAAAAAAAATCCACGAGTTAATTGGTTGGGATGTGAATAAAGAAACTTCTTATAACCAACCTTTTGATATCACCAATTATCCAAACGGAGTAGGGGATGCACCTAATCCAATACATTTGCTACTCGTTCTAATGGCTTTTGGCTTTATTTTAATCAAAGCTGAAAAACAGTTACTAAAGGTAGGAATTGGGGCATGGATTATTGCATTTTTATTTTTCTGTGGCTATCTAAAATGGGAACCTTGGCATGCTCGTTTGCATAGCCCATTATTTATGTTGGCAGGTCCTTTAGCGGCCTATTTTTTTCAGCGATATGCTAGCAATGGTATTCTTGAAAAAAGTGTAATTGGTATCTTGATGTTGTATACTTTAGTAATTTTGCCATTGTGTGCTTCTCGACCATTGGTATCCATCAACGGAGTGACAACAGATATCAACCCTTTTGAGGAGCGATTTAGAAAATTTTTTTCAGGGCGACCAGATATTTATCGGGATTATCAAATAGTCAAAATGGAACTAGCAACCCACCATTATAAAAATATTGGTTCAAAAATAAAAGGAGCGGCTAATTGGAGTTACCCACTGTTTGATGATATTTATAGCAAGCCTTTCAATGTTTATAATTTAGATGTTTCAGGTATTAGCAGGAGGGCTGCTAAACCTATTCCTTCATTAGATATCATCATCGGACAAGCACCTAAAACTGATAGTTTACTCTTTCAAAATAGGGTTTATAAATTAAAAGAGTTGAATACAGATAATTTATTCCTGTATCTTCCTACCATTCAAAAATAACTTTTGGCAACCACTAAAAATAAATTACAGCAACCCATTTCCTCCCCAACTCACCATAAAGAGTTAACGGTAGTAATGCCTTGTTTAAATGAGGCGGAAACCTTGGAGATATGCTTGAAGAAAGCACACAAATGTTTGACCGAACATGATATAGCCTATGAAATAATAGTTGCGGATAATGGGAGTACAGATGGTTCTATAGCCATTGCTGAAAGGAACAATGCCAAAGTAGTACACGTCAAAGAAAAAGGGTATGGGCATGCATTATTTGGGGGTATTTCTGCTGCAAATAGCGAGTATGTCATAATGGGGGATTGTGATGATAGTTATAATTTTCTTGGATTGATGCCTTTTATCGATCAGTTGCGTCAGGGGTATGATTTGGTGATGGGAAATCGGTTTCAAGGAGGAATTGACCAAGATGCTATGCCCAAATTGCATAGATATTTTGGTAATCCATTTCTTTCATTTATAGGAAGATTATTTTTTAATTCCAACCTAGGTGATTTTTATTGTGGACTGAGAGGTTTTAGAAAAGACGCTTTCGAAAAGATGAAAGTAAACAGTCGAGGAATGGAGTTTGCGCTAGAAATGGTGGTCAAATCCACCATTTATAATTTAAAAATCAAAGAAATACCTACGACTTTATCACCGGACGGCAGAAGTCGAAAACCTCATTTACGTACTTTTAGAGACGGATGGAGAAGTCTACGATTTTTTCTCTTGTATTCTCCTCGATGGTTATTTTTGATACCAGGATTAATTTTATTTATAGTAGGCAGTTTATTATCCGTAGCTTTAATTTTTAGTAGAATTGAGGTGATGGGAGCTGTTTTAGATGTTCATACCTTACTTTTTGCCCACTTAGCAGCATTATTAGGAATGGAAATGGTTTTTTTCTATGTATTTGCCAAGGTTTATGCAGTGACCAATAATTTTTTACCAGAATCCAAAACTTATGATACAATAAGACGAATTTTTACTTTAGAAAAAGGACTCGTTATTGGATTGGTAATCCTTTTAAGCGGCTTGGGATTAAGTGGTTACAGTTTTTTTTCATGGTCAGATACAGGGTTTGGTGAATTAGATTATACCAATACAATGCGACTGGTAATGCCCGCAGTTTTACTAATTGCTATGGGATTTCAAATGATATTATATAGTTTTTTTCTTAGTATTTTATCAATAAAAAAATAGCCATTGGAACAATTATTTGATGAGGCAACAGCCTATGAGGAAATGCTAAATAAAGGCATTGGCTTAAGTGGAGAAAACAAAGACTTCTTCGCATCTGGCAGATTAGATGATTTACAAATGGTACTGCCAAATGATTTTACACCAAAATATATACTAGATTTTGGCTGTGGAACAGGGGAAACGACTCAATTATTAGCAGAAAGGTTTCCAACTGCCACTATATTTGGGTCTGAAATATCCGAAGGTTCCTTGATTTACGCTAGAGAAAAAAATCAAAATGAGCAAGTACATTTTATACATAATAAGGAGTTGGGGAGTATGGTTGCCAAATTTGATTTAACTTACACTAATGGAGTATTTCATCACATTCCATTGGACGAAAGGGCCAAGGCATTAAAAGATATTTATAACTCTTTAAAACCTAAAGGCTTTTTTGGTTTCTTTGAAAACAACCCTTATAACCCAGGAACAAAGATAGTGATGAGTAGGATTCCTTTTGATCGAGATGCCATTACGATTACTTATAAGGAAGGCAAAAAAATTTTGAAAGGTGCAGGTTTTAAGATCAATAG
>CALDTJ010000194.1 GCA_937924145.1 uncultured Saprospiraceae bacterium | reverse complement strand
GCGTAGATTAAAGCATTCTCAGAAGTCTTAAAATCCATTCCTATATTTCCTGAAATGAAACCTTGATTACTTTCTCGCAATTCAGGATTCTCATCTGTACCAATTCTTTTTAGTACAAAATCCACAAAATTGAATGGCTCGTACCCATTTAACGTTTGTACAAATTCCAAATCTCTTTGCTCATTTGTATAACGCAAACCTGCATTCACTCTAACTCGCTCACTGACTTCGTAAGAAACGGAGCCAAACCCTGCAAAACTTTGAGAATTATTGATAGCCGAAGCAGTTGCATCTGCATGATAATCAGGTATTTCTAACTGAGCAGGCAACATAGCAACTTGCTTAAATACTTGAAACCATTGTTGTCCGAACGTAAATAAATCTTCTGAAAAAATCCGTTCCTTCAAGTAAAATAAACCACCAACATAGAATAACTTTTGCCCTTTTCTAGGCGTAGAAATTCTAAGTTCATGCGTTTGTGTTTTATGATCTAAGTCTCTATAGAATTCTGTAAAATCTAAATTACTATGATCAAAATCCTGATCTTCATCAATCCTCGCATGATTATAACTTGACAGTAGTGTCAACGTATGTTTCTCATCTAGCTTATATTCAAATTTTGCAGAACCTCCGATTAACGAACGTGTATATCTAGGATCTGTAAAATTTGGAGAACTCCTTCTATTAAGTGGATTATCATCGACTGACGGGAAGGCAGGTCCGAAGATTCTAGGCATATAATCTAAAGGATTTTCCGCTTTCAAATCTTCACTTTTCGTTCCTTTTACAGTAATCGTCAATTTATCAGACGGCTTATAGAGCATAGAAACTCTTCCACCGTAAAATTGAGTTTTATTGGCTTCTTTAGATTGTTCATTATTTTCTATTAATAACCAACCATCTCTTTGTCGGTAGGCACCAGTAAAACGAATCGCTAACTTATCTTTGGCTAACATCAAATTTGCCTTCGCTCTCATTTGAAACAAAGAATAATTTCCTCCTGAAAGTTCGATAGCACCACTATTCCCCATTTTAGGAGACTCTGTGATGACGTGTAAAACGCCACCAATCGTATTTTTTCCAAATAAAGTTCCTTGCGGTCCACGTAATACTTCTACCCTTTCCAAATCCATCAAGGTTGAATTGAAATTATAACCTCTAGAAAAGTAGATATCGTCAATGTATAAACCAACCGCATTCTCAATGCCGGGGTTAGAAAAATCACTATTCAAACCTCTCAAAGAAAAGGAAAAGGAACCAGGCACATAGGATTCAGTTAATAAATTCGGAATGGCAAAAAATGCATCTACGACATTACTGGCTGTTTTTCGTTCAATTTCCAAGCCTTCTACTACGGAAACGGCAATCGGAACATCCTGCAATTCTTCTTCCACTTTATTGGCAGTAACGGTTACATCTTCCAACTTTACTGCCTGCGATTTCAAATAAAAGTCTTCTTCTAAAGTGAGTAATGATCCATCCTTAGTAGTTTTATAAAAATCAGCATATTCTGAATATCCCAAATACTGTACCCGAACATATTGATACAATTGATCTTTTTTGTAAGGAATCTGCAATTCAAACTCGCCGTTCTCATCACTTTCTGCAAAAGCGGGTGTACCGTCCGCAAAAACTTGAGCCCCAATCAATGGCTCTTTGGTTTCTTCATCTACCACTTTCCCTTTTATTAAGGTTTGCGCATTTAAGCAGAAACCATAAAATAGAAAAGTAACCATCATTAGCTTACGAACTAGACATTTCATCATTGTATGTAGTCTTATTGAAAAAAAACTTAAATAACAACTTGTGCTTTGTTTCAGAAATTTGAATTAACAATTGACCAAATTCTGTATACAAAGCATTAGTATAAATCTGGTCAATATTCTTATTCAAAGACAAGACTAAAAAGAGATAACGCTTGTCGTTATTAAGTAAAAGGAGGGTAATTAATATTAAAGGGAATAATAAAGGTGGGAACAAAAATTTAGCCAAATAAGCCCAAATACAAATAAATATTGTATCTATTCGTAATCAATTTATAATCAAACCTTTTTTAGGGTAAATCCAAAGGTTGATCCAAGTCCTGTAGAGCTACGAACGTTAATAGTTTGTTGATGGGCTTCAATAATGTGCTTAACGATAGAAAGTCCTAGACCAGAACCTCCAATTTGTCGAGAGCGACTTTTATCCGCTCGATAAAACCGATCAAATACATGATTGAGGTGCTTTTGTGGGATACCGATACCACTGTCTGCTATCTCCACTAAAATACGTGAATCCATATCATAAAATCCGACTTTGGTTCGCCCATTTTCTTTACCGTACTTAATCGAATTTTCAATTAAATTGACGAGTACTTGACGAATAGCTTCTCTATCGGCTTCTACTTTGAAATTTTGATTGGCACCATCTTTATAGGTAAGAGTTATCGCTTGTTTTTTAGCCTTTATTTCTAAATCTTCAAACACTTCTCCTACTAATTCTTTCAGATCAAAAACCTGCATTTCCATTGACAACTGCCCTGATTCTAGCTTATTAATTGCTTCTAAATCCATCACAATGGTATTCAGACGTTCCACATTTTTAGCGGCACGTTGCAAATATTTCATATTGATCTCGTCATCATAAAGCGCACCTTCTATCAGGGTAAGCAAAAAACCTTGGATATTGAAAATTGGTGTTTTTAGTTCGTGGGAAACATTGCCTAGATAAAGGCGACGGTAAGATTCCATTTCTTTGAGCGAGTCGATTTCTGTTTGCTGCTCTTGTGCCCAATTGGCCACTTCCTTATCTACTTCTTGAATAATGTCTGTATCCACATCCAAGTCTTTACTTTTCTCAGTAGATTTTAGTTTAAATTTATGAATGCTCTTATAAATCAATTTAATTTTTCTGTAGATATATTTTTTTACATAAAATAAAATACAGAAATAAGCACTCAAGCCGATCAATCCAAGGACTATGATTAAATGCCAATCAAAAGGCAACCAACCTAATAAGGAAAATAATAGAAAAAAAGCCCCATTGAAGATAACAATCAACCCTGATGCATAAATTGCAATTTGCCTTGGTGTTAGATTTTTTAGCATAAAAATGAAAGATTAGGTAATGAATATTAGCACAATTTCCTCATTACCTTATAAACTCGTAACCTTACCTCCTCGACAATTTAGAACTCATATTTATAACCAACACCTTTGATGGTTTTGATATAATCACTACCTAATTTCTCCCTTAATTTTCGGATATGCACATCTATCGTTCGATTTCCGACGATGACATCTGTCCCCCAAATTTTATTAAAAATTTCTTCTCTAGTAAATACTTTCCCCGGTTTAGAAACTAATAAACTTAGTAACTCAAATTCTTTCTTCGCCAACTCAATCCTTTCTTCCCCTCTAAGTACTAGAATTTTTTCCTTGTCAATAATCAAATCTCCTGCTTCAATCAATTCAGATTTTTCCTCTTCTTCTTTTCTGCCAGATCTTCTCAATAATGCATTTACTCGACTAATTAAAACTCTTGGACGAATTGGCTTAGTGATGTAATCATCTCCTCCCACATCCAAAGCAGCGATTTGAGAATAGTCTTCATCTCTTGCCGTCAAAAACGCGACCACTGTATTATTAAAAAGTGGTTCAGATCGCAATTGGCGACACACTTCTACTCCATCCATCTCAGGCATCATGATGTCTAAAATAATTAAATCAGGCTTCACTCTTCTCGCCTCATCTAAACCTTGCACGCCATTTTCAGCAGTTGATACTCTAAAACCTTCTTTTTGTAAGTTATATTTAACAAACTCTAAAATATCGGGTTCATCGTCTACTACTAAAATTTGTGGGCTGTCATTCATATTCAAAAAATTAATTAAAGGAAGTATAGTTCAATCCCCAAAACTAGCGGGTTTTCAACTACTTCACAAACATAACACTTAAAAGCCCTCAAAAGATTTAATCGACATTAATTTAGTGTTAAGAAATGGACTGGGTGGCTTTGGCTGGTTGCTAGTTGCGAGCAGAACCAGCAACTAGCAACTAGCAACTAGTCTCACCCATAAATAAATTCTAAGACCGCTTTACTAATAACCCGAGCATCTCGATCTATCGTCAATTTCTCACCAAGCATATAAATACTAAAAGAGTAAGGACCATTTTTTTCATTCAAATGACCACTAGCTACCCAATCAGAAAAATCGTCAAGATTGTAATAAATACCTAGTTCGTACTGCTGTTTTACACAGTCAAAAATGACAAACAATTCAAAGTGAATAAATTTATCAGAATAGATTTTGAGATACATCGGATGCTCTAATAAATCTTCTAAAAATGGATCTGAGCCAGCCGATTCGTAAGGTGGGAAAAAGAATATTTCGCTCTTTATGTTCGATTTACTCAAGTAAAATTGGATCAAATTTAATTTGCCTTTGAGTAATTGCGATGGTATATTTTTGACTTCTAATTTTTCAAATGGCTTCCATTCTTTATTGTACAAATCGTAATAATCTACGTCGCCAATCCTAGCTTTATAGTCAAATCTTGGATTACCTGGTACAACATAACCTGGATAGTAAAATTTTTTGCCTTCATCCAAGGCGAATTGCATTTCTAACAACATAGTATAGAAACCTAAGCTATGTTGGTCATATTTAGGATTAAAAATGCCATTGATACTGGCAATACTCTCTTTTCCGACATCAAAAAAACTAGCAGCGACCAATTCGTTTCCTAAAAAAACTTCAATTTGGCGAGTATCATAAATAGAAAAATTGGCACCTGCCATCAAAGACTGATTCAAGGTCCGATGAACGCCCGTCGTAAATCTGACGCGATGCTTCTGATATAATTTCTCTTTCTTTAAATCTATTCTTGCAGGACCAATTTTGTAAGTAAACAACCGCTTATTGCGATTCATCAATTTTCTAGAACGCTTTTTAAATTTAAAATTGGTCAAATCCTGGCGAATCCAAACGGCAGAAAAAAAACCTTTTTCCATAAAAAGGAACCAACAGGTAAAAATGGTCTGCCCCATTCTAAACCACCCTTTGGCTAAATACTCGTCTAAGTTTTCAGCTGGTATTCGATTAATTGGATAATGAATTTCTGTGTACATTTTCTTCTTGAAGTTGCTAAGTGTGTTTATAGAATTCTAGTATGTTCAAAGTTTTAGTCCTACGTATCCATGCCAACTAAAATAGATAGCTAAGGATAAAAACTTATAAGTACGTGGACACAATTATCTTCTATTTTATGACGGGATCTTTTTAATTTATACGTCGTTATTTTTTTCAGCAATAGCTATGCTATTACTGAAAGCATCCCGTCCGAAAGCGGTTCACAAACAGTGTTTGCTCATCTAGTCTAAATCAAAAATCTCCTCGGTCAAAAATTAAATTTAATTATGTCCAAGTACTTAGCCGCCAATAATAAGTAATATTTTAGAATTATATGGCTTATTTTTTTAATATTTTTAAAATAAACCAAGCTGCTAATTATCGCACAAACGGGCAGCGAGAATGGTAAACTAAAAAGTGCCATTGACTTCCAATTTTTATCAGCAAAGTGGTAAAACTCACCTGTCAAAATATTGATATAAAAACAAAAAAATGAAATTAATGCTAAGGAAGAAAGCATCAGCCATGAAATGGGGGAACTAACAAAAACAGACTCTTTTCTGACGCGATTAATAATTAACCATACGATACTAAAAAGAGCAAAAGTTAGTCCAAAAATTAAACTACCTCCATACCAAATCATCCAAGCCCAGTGTTTTCCATAACCAACTTTTTTATAAAAACTTTGACCCTTGACAAATCTAAGCCCATTTTCTCCTTCTAACAAAGTTAAAGTTGGTGCATTCAAACCTACTCTTTGAAACTGATTATCACCGACATATAGATATTTTGCAGACTTTCTTCCCAATAATACAGTATTACCTAAAGTATCGCTATCAATTCTAATTCATCTCCTTCAAAAATTTTATTTAAAGGGTGCATTAATTGATTTCGGGGAATAATTTGGTCATAACCTCCTAAAATGGCTTAATTTTTTCTGGCTTAATTTTTTCATAGGATTTTTCTGGAGGAGTAAAATATTTAGTTAAAAATTCAATCATTTCTTTTGAAATTTTGCTCCTACCACGCCTCCCAAAATTAGCTCTACAAAAATGCCATTATAACGTAGAATATATTAAACCCAATTCCAAAAGCTGTGAGCATCCAATTTCTTTTGGTAGTCATTAATCGAGAAAGCCCATATAATGCCATCGTAAAAACGCCAATAATCAAAGGTACCCAGTTGAGGATAATCGCCGCCCCCATTCCTGCATTTTGGAGCATATCCCCATTAATATAAATACCCCATAATAGCACTGAGGATAAGACAATAGCTAGGATGTTCACCTTAGGTTGGTCTAGTTTTGAGGGGATTGAGGCAGTCATGTTTCTTTTAAATTCAGATTTTTAAGTTTGAAGGCGACTGAAGTCGCCTGTACTTTATTTTGCAATGCCCATTTTTGCTTTTTTCCCTTTGATTTTCTCATTTTGAACACGCTTCAACAAGCTATCCATTTTAGCTCTTTTCACAGCAGCATACGCATAAAAATCTTTGACCTCAATTAAGCCAATTTCGTCTTTTTTGAGCTGTCCTTTTTTAGCTAAAAAGCCAACGATATCCATCTTGCTAATCTTGTCTTTTTTACCTTTCCCAAACCAAAAGGTCTGCCACTCTGGCGCAGATGGTGTAGGTAGTTCTTCTAAGACAAATTCTTCAGGTTCTTCTTCTATGTAATCAGGGAAGTATTCTTCTTCATGCATTAGTAAAAGTACGGTTCCATCGGCATGCATTCTGGCTGTCCGTCCATTTCGATGCGTGAAACCATCTGCTTTGTTGGCTAAATGGTAATGCACCACATATTTGATGGAAGGAATATCTAGCCCTCTTGCAGCTAAATCTGTGGTTACCAGAATATTATAACTACCATTCCTGAATTTAGACAAGGTCTTTTCTCGATCAATTTGCTCTAATCCACCGTGAAAAATATCATTAAAAATACCTTTATCTTTTAGGAATTCACTGACTCGATCAACCGTTTCTCTATAGTTACAAAAGACTAACATAGCAGCAGATGGTTCTACATTGCAGATCAGTTTATAGAGCGTGTTTAATTTATCTTTTTCTGGTGATTTAACTACCTTAATAGCTAACTTATTTTCTGCTACTTTTGGTTTAGCAAAACTAAGTTTGATCGGATTTCTAACGCCTGCAAATTTCGGTATATCAATCGCCTCCGTCGCAGAGGTTAGCACTCGTTTCTGAATATTAGGCATGGCTCTAATAATGTCTACCATGTCATCTTGAAAGCCAATTTCTAAGGACTTATCAAATTCATCTAAAACCAACATTTTTGCTTGTCGCAAAGCAATGTTTTGGCGATGGATATGATCTGCCAAACGACCAGGGGTAGCAATCAGAATCGCTGGTGGCTGAGATAAATTGCGCTTTTCTATTCGCACAGGGTGTCCACCATAGCAACAATTCACTTTATAAGGAATTTTCATGCTTTTGACCACCGATTCTATTTGCAAGGCTAACTCTCTTGTTGGTGCTAAGACCACTGCTTGGACCTCTCTGTTTTCAGGTTCCAAATGCTTTAATATTGGTAGTAAAAAAGCCAAGGTTTTACCTGTTCCTGTTGGTGATCGTAGTACTATATCTTTACCAGTATCATCTGACTCCAACATTGCTAGTTGCATCTCATTCAGCTGCTCTATTTCTAGGTTTTTTAATACCGTTTTCAACTGCTCAGTAAATGGTAATTTTTTGTTTGGTCGTTGCATTAAATTTTTTCATCTATTATCTAAACGCTCAAAATTACGCCTTTTAAAGGAATTTGATGGATTTGGGAGGTCTATGGAAAAAGGTTTTCTTGTAGAAAAATATGCAGATTTGGTAAGATTTTGTTGGGGCAATGCCCAGAGCCATCAAGCTAAGCGTTTTTAACCCATCCCCGACCCTTCCCTCCAGAAGGAAGGGAGTCGTCAAATTGGTAAATTATCGGCATAAATCGACGATAAGTTACCAAAATTTTCCAGATTGGTCCCCTTCCTTTTTTAAGGGAAGGGTTAGGGATGGGTTAAAATCGTCAATTTGAGCCTTATTTTAGTTAATTTTCTCAGCCTCTTACGGCTATAGGGATTGCCCCTACAAGGTTTTCACATATTTGTGGCTTTTATCAATCAAATATTTTTTATCAGAAAAACTGGTCTATATTACTACAATTCTCTTACCCAAATATTTCGATAACTAACTGGATTGCCATGATCTTGCAATAATAAAGGCCCATCGCCATGAGCAGGATTTTTTGGTAACCCAATGTAAGGAGTGGTACCTTTGATTTCAATATTATTTTGTACTAAAATGCCATTCTGAATAACGGTTAAAGTACCTGATTTTACCTTGACACCATCTTTGTTAAATTGTGGTTGCATGTAGATAATATCGTAAGTCTGCCATTCTCCTGGGGGTTTACAAGCGTTGACCAACGGCATATACTGCTTATAAATGGATGCTGCTTGCCCATTTGAGTACGTTCGATTATTATAACTGTCTAATACTTGCACTTCGTAGATGCCATTCAAAAATACCCCTGAATTACCTCTACCCTGCCCTTCACTGACTACTTCTGCTGGTGTTCGCCATTCTAAATGTAGCTGAACGCTTCCAAAATTTCGTTTTGTTTTGACAATACCTGTTCCTTTTTTTACGGTCATTGCCCCATCTCCAACGGTCCATCCTGCGGCAGCTCCATCCTTATTCGACCATTCATCTAAGTTAGTCCCATCGAAAAGTATAATGGCATCAGATGGAGCATTGGTTCCTTGCCCTGGTGTCACAACTCTTGGTTCTGGTTCCCACACTTCGGTAGCTTTAGGATCTGTTATTTGTGCTTCTAAATAAAAGTAAGCTAACATGGAACACATTAATAAAAAGTAAGTCCTTTTCATACGTTTTGATTATTTTGATAAAGATGATTGTTTTTAAATCTTGTTATTTGAAATCTGTAAATGTAAGCGTTTGATGTTTATTTTTATCTTTTCCACATGGATTTTCCCCACGGATAGATAAATTTACAGATCTAGACGTTGACAACTTTGTTCGTATCTGACAATTCCAAATTCTATCGACACCCCATATCTTTTAATCATCAAATCCTGAAAGGATTGAAGATGAATAGGGGGTTGTGTAAAAAGTCGATTTTATCAATAAATTATTATTTTTAATAAAATATTTATCGTTGATTATTATGATTTTAAACATGTAAAATATTCGAATATTTTACATGTTTTGACTTTCTACACAACCCCAACTTAACTTCCTCTTATTGGGGTAGTGTAAAAAGTCGATTTTATCAATAAATTATTATTTTTAATAAAATGTTTATCGTTGATTATTTTGGTTTTACACATATAAAATATTCTAATATTTTACATATTTTGACTTTCTACACAACCCCAAGTGATATTTTAAGCACTTCCTTACAAGTCTGAAAGACTTGAACATTAAAATTCTTATTATTGGGGTTGTGTAGAAAGTCAATTTTTGAATATTATTAAAACTTTTCATTATTTAATAATATTTGATAATGAATAATTTACAAAATTAAAAAATGAATAATTGTTTCTAATTTTGACTTTTTACACAACCCCCTATTCGTATTGAATTCTCTTCGGAATTCATATTTGGAACTTATGGGGTGTCGGTAGAATTCGAAATTGTCTGATACGTTACACGAGCATTTCGATTTCTGGATTTGCTTAATTCCACACGGATTTTTATTTCCACACAGATTTAGATGTTGACAACTTTAATCCTAAATTTAAGTAAGAATATCCTTCACAACATGCCCATGTACATCTGTCAATCGGAAATCTCGACCTTGAAAACGATAGGTCAGTTTTTCATGATCTATTCCTAACTGATTTAAGATGGTTGCTTGTAAATCGTGGACGTGTACAGCTCCTCCAATGGAGGAATACCCCAGTTCGTCCGTTGCTCCATAGGTGGTTCCTGCTTTTACACCTCCGCCTGCCATCCACATGGTAAAAGCGTCTCCGTGATGATCTCTGCCAAAAAACGGATTCGTAACACCTTCTCTATTTTCTTGCATCGGTGTTCTACCAAATTCTCCTCCCCAAACGACCAAGGTTTCTTCGAATAAACCTCGCTGTTTTAAGTCCTTTATCAGTGCCGTCATGGGTTGGTCGATTTCTTTACATCGCTTTAAAAATCCACCTTCTAAGGATTCAAATTCGTTGCTACCATGAGAGTCCCAACCTCGGTGAAACAATTGCACAAAACGTACCCCTCGCTCTACTAATCGTCTGGCTAACAGGCAATTATTAGCGAAGGAAGTTTCACCAGGCGTTGTTCCGTATTGCTCGTGGATATAGGCAGGTTCACTTTTTACATCCGTTGCTTCAGGAACGGTCATTTGCATTCGAAAAGCCAATTCGTATTGGGCGATTCTTGATAATATTTCTGGATCACCGATTTCTTGGTGTTCTATTTTATTGAGTCGATTGATGGTTTCAATAGCATCTTTTCTAAGGTCTCTAGAAACGCCCTTCGGGTCAGAGACATATAGCACAGGATCGCCCTGTGATCGAAACTGGACGCCTTGGTACTCAGACGGCAAAAAACCACTTCCCCAAATACTTTTACCTGCGCTTGGCGCCGACTGCCCTGATACTAAAACTATGAATCCCGGTAAGTCATTGTTCTCGGTTCCCAGACCATAAGTGACCCATGCTCCGAAACCTGGTCTACCCGTTCGAGGGTTTCCAGTGTGCATAAATAGCTGGGCTGGCGCATGATTAAATTCGTCCGTTTTCACAGATTTCAAAAAACAAACATCGTCTACTACTGATGAAAAATGTGGTAGCAATTCGGAAACCCAAGCACCTGATGCTCCATGCTGTTTGAACTCGACTCTTGGCCCTAACATTTTTGGTACACCTCGAATAAAAGCAAATCGTTTGCCTTCTAACAAAGAATCGGGGCAGGTTTGACCATCCAAATCATATAGCTTTGGTTTGTAATCAAAGAGTTCTAATTGAGAAGGTGCGCCTGCCATGTGGAGAAAAATTACCCGTTTGGCTTTTGGTGCAATCTGAGGTAATCGTTCTAATATTTTATTGGCAATCTGTTCTTTAGCTGGTATATTTTGCTGGCAACCAATTAATCCACCAAGTGCCATTCCTCCTAATCCCAAACTGCAATGTTTGAGAAATTGCCGTCTCTTCAGATAGGCTTGATGTCTAGTATTTAATTCGTTTAGTAATTTCATTTTTATTATTATAAAATGAGTACTTTACACGCTTAGCGTATCAAGGTAATTGTCCCGTATTTTCTGTCATCAAAAACACTACCATCTCTTTCAAATCCTTCATAATCGAGTTTGTAAATATAAACTCCAGACGGTGCTAGTTCTCCTGACATCATCGTCCCATCCCAATTGCGCTTTTGTTGATTGCTCTCAAAAAGGAGTTCTCCCCAACGGTTGTAAATCTGTAAATTCATGCTCAAAATATCTCCTCCTTGCACCCCAAAAGAATCGTTTTGATTATCTCCATTTGGACTAAAAACATTTGGAATATAAAGGTCCGTCGGGCATTGTTGAATTAAAGTTAAAGAATCATTGCCAATGCAACCAAATTCATCTACTACTTCTACCCTAAAAGTACCTCCTCCTTCTACAATAAAAGGATTGGCGGTAGAATTATCCTGCCACCTGTAGGACTCATAGGTCCCTGCGTCTAAAGCTACTTCGAGCAAATCCACACAAATTACCGCATCTTCACCAAGCTCGGGTTCGGGAGTCGGATTGACCGACACATTTAGAGAGGCAGGAGCCGTAGCACAACCTGAAACAATACCAATTACTTGATAATTTCCACTCATATTCAATTTTGCTTGCTCAATCAGGGGAAATTGTTCTTCATAAAAAATATTGCCTGGACCAGTCCACTCGTACTTTGCATTGCCAATATCTGTGGCCCCTAATTCAAAAGGTTCGTCCTGACAAACCTCCACATCGTCAGAGGCATCTACTGCAGCCCTCAATGTGATTAACAAATCTCTATTTAATGTATCAATAGTTCCAATACATTCATCTTCCAAGATTAGCTGTACAGGATAGGCGCCCAAACTTGGATAAAAATGCTCAAAAGTTGCTTGATTTGTTCGGTTTCCGTCTCCAAGATCCCATTGAAAATTGTACCGATTTGGCGAAAGCCCAGTATCAAAAAAAACGGTATCATTGAGGCAACCACCTTCTGGGATTGGATTAGCATTAATTTCAGAGAACCCTGCACCGCCACTATAGGCATAAGATTCTGCATCTCCATAACCGTAAGCTGTAGCAATGACCCCACAGCCCGAAGAACTTATAGTGTGCGCTCCATCTGAAACGGGCACTCGGGCATAACTAAAATCGCCTTTACTACCAACTGGGTTAAAATTAATACCTTGATCCACTAATTTTTGTCCATCAAAAATGATAATATCGGTGTCCACAGTACGAGTTATTACATTAATAAAATTTTCTGTGATGGCTTGAAAACGAGAATTAAAAAGTGTCACGGTATCTCTTGTTTGCTCAATACTATTTAATAGCACCATCGAAGGATCGCCAACTACATGACCATTACAGTCTTGACCTACTAAATATTGAGCTACTAAAATAGGCTTTGTGCCAACAATAAACGCAGGCGAGGACTCTTGATATTCTATCCATTCCCCTCTATTCAAATTGAAACTACGGTTGGTACTACCTTGCACCTCAACTATGGTATTATCTGCTGCTGCCATAATTCTAAAAACATCATAAGCTACTTTATCACTTGGGACGGTCAGAATTTGTTTACCCCAAGTTGAAACGGGGTACATTTGTTCTAATAAATTATCCATTGTACCACAAAAATTCGGCACTCGTGTCCAAGAATTACCTCCAAAAACAGCTATTTTTTTATCAGCTATAATATGAGAACCTGTTAAATCTCCATTTGCATTTTGGGCTTGTACTTGGTAGGTTTCTCCTTTTTTTAAGATAATTGAAAAGGGCTCATTAGCTATTTTTCCACCTCTTGTATTAGCACTTGGCGTTACGGTTATGGAAGTCTCCTCTTCTACGCCTACTATTAAAAATTCTGAGTGGTAAGTCTGTCCTCTTTGCTCTATTCCAGTGTATGAAAATATAAAATATTCTTTATTTATTGCTTCAGTTGGTAAGACAATAGACGCTTCTGATCGAAAACCAAAATATTGATGAATGTAAGCCGACACAGGCCGTTGAGCAATGATCTGAACACCTGTACGATCTATTTTTTCTGATCCTAAAGTCTCCGCCGCTTTTGGCAATTCTACGATAACCACATCATTTCCATTGACCACAAAGTCTTGAGACCAATCCAATAGTGGCATCGTCACAGTACCTGAAGTGCTCTGCTTTGAGGTAATCATTACGACCATCGTATTTTGCCCCGCATCTCGATGCTCCATGAATCCAAACCAAAGATTCGTGCCTTCATTTGTTTGCGAAAAGCAAAAAATGGGTATAAAGCAGCAAATAAGTAGTAAATATTTCAACTTCATTCGTAAATCATACTGTTTTTGGTAAAAATTCAGTCTAAAGATGGTAAAAAAAAACTATTCGAAGCGGATCATTTAACTATATTTTCAATTATTCCTTAACTTTAAGTTTTAAGCGACATATACAAATAAATTTCACTTTAGGGCTCCCCTTATAATTACCCAAATAAATGGATATTAAATTTTTCACCGATCTAATGGCGCAGGATAATCTAACCATCTTTGCCCTGCCCATTTTTATATTTGCGATCCTTGCAGAAGTAGCTGTGGACCGAAAAGAAAAACTAGATTTATACTACGGAAAAGATACTTTAGCATCTGTTTGGATGCTTATTTTTACCGCTATCATTGAAGTCTTACCAAAGTTATTGGCATTTATAGCCTTCTACTATATTCATGAATTTAGTCCTTTGCGAGATGTTGTTGGTAGACAATGGTGGGCATGGGTTGCTCTATTTTTTATAGATGACTTTGCCTATTATTGGTTTCATAGATTGAATCATGAAGTTCGTTTGTTTTGGGCAGGGCATGTTCCACATCATTCTTCTGAACATTTCAATTTTGGTACGGCACTGAGACAAGGTGTAGGCGAAAGAGTCCATAAATTCCTATTTTGGATGTGGATTCCATTGCTAGGTTTTGATCCTTTGATGATGTTTATTACTATCTCTATTAATCTGTTTTATCAATTTTGGGTACACACTGAATTGGTTGATAAAATGCCTGCTTGGTACGAATATATTTTCAATACGCCTTCGCATCACCGAGTGCATCATGCTTCTAATATCCGATATTTAGATTGTAATCATGCTGGCGTTTTGATTATTTGGGATCGAATTTTCGGGACTTTTTCGGAAGAAAAAGACCTCGAAAAACCTATCTATGGCTTAACTGAAAATATTGGTACTTTTAATCCTTTTACGGTTGCTGGGCATGAATACGCTGCCATTTGGAAGGATGTGCGTCGGGCAAATAAATGGTCGGATAAATTTAAATATATTTTCTATGCGCCTGGTTGGAGTCATGATGGACCTGATAAACGGGCTAAGACTTTGCGGAAGGAAATGGGATTGGAGTTTTGATATTTGGATTTAGATGTTGATTTTTCCACGCGGATTTTATTGCCACGCAGATTTAGATGTTGATTTTTCCACGCGGATAAATAAATTCCACAGATCTAGATGTTGACAATAAAGAATTTCAAAAGTAGGAATCTGTTGAAGTTAATAATGTCGAATGTCTTTTGTCCACGCCTGATTCCGTGTTAAAAAACTTCCTCCGATAGGAAATCGGAGCAAGCTGTGTTATAAATCAGAGTTACTGGGATTCGATTGTCAGTCCCTTGATAGATTCAGCATTGATAAAAAATTTCTATTTTTGTTTTTTACAATAAAAATAAATGCCAACAACTAGAAATCCGACTAAGGAAAAAATACACGAAATAATTTTTGAGGCTGATACGCCCATGGGAAAGTCTTTCGACATTTTCCTAATGGTGATGATTGTCGCTAGTATTGTGGTAGTGATGCTGGAAAGTGTTGGTGAATTACAAGCTAATTACCAAGAGATATTCTATTTCTTAGAGTGGGTTTTTACCATCTTTTTTACTATTGAATATGGACTGCGATTGTACTGTGTTTATAGCCCAATGAAGTATGCTTGGAGTTTTTATGGGGTTATTGATCTGCTGTCCATTTTACCAACTTACCTTAGTTTATTAATTCCTGGGACCCATACTTTGATGGTTATCAGAGCTTTACGATTATTCAGGGTCTTTAGGATTTTTAAATTGGCCCACTTTTTAAAAGAAGGGCACATTATTGTACAGGCACTAAGAGCTAGTCGAGCAAAAATAACCGTCTTTTTAGTTTTCATTCTTTTGATCGTAATGATAATGGGTTCGCTCATGTATCTAATTGAATCTGAACAAAACTCAGGCTTCACGAGTATTCCTCGTAGTATTTATTGGGCAATTGTGACGCTGACAACGGTTGGATATGGAGATATTGCACCTCAAACGCCTATTGGACAGTTTGTTGCTGCTGCTATTATGATTATGGGATATGTCGTTATCGCTGTTCCTACAGGTATCGTTTCAACGGAATTGTTAAATCAAAAAGAGTTACAACATAATACACAAGCTTGTAGATATTGCGCAGAAGAAGGGCACGATGATGATGCAGTACATTGCAAGTATTGTGGAGAGAAATTGAACGAGGATGATTAAAAAAGACCAGCCAGGTTACGAACAATCTGGCTGGCCTAAATAAATAACTATATATTTTGGTTCTTTTAATTAGGGACTTGGAAAATATAATCTACCCATTTTACTCGTTCTTTTTCCTTTAGCAGCCCATCCGAAAGCGGTTCACAAACGGTGTTTGCTCATGTTGAAAATACTCGCCAGAGCTACGGCTATGTCTGCGTTTTTCGCCTTGTCTAAAGAAAAAATAACTTCCTAAAATTTGGATATCTTATATATTTCTTACTCCCTTAGAAAACTGTTTTATTATTCAATGGTTATATTGTTGTTTTACCTTCACGGTTTTTGGTAACCGAAAATTATTATTAGAAGAAAATAAATCATGCTCGAAATAAAAAATTTACATAAAACTTATAGCAGCGGAAATAAAGCCGTCAATGTCTTGAAAGACATCAATTTTAAGATTGAAAAAGGAGAAATTGTGTCTATTGTTGGCCCTTCGGGTAGTGGCAAAACGACGCTGTTAGGCTTATGCGCAGGCTTAGATAAAGCAACTGCTGGCTCTGTTATTTTAAGCAATACCCCTTTAGAACCTTTGAATGAAGATGAGCGAGCAGCTTTAAGAAATCGGGAAGTAGGCTTTATTTTTCAAAACTTTCAGTTGATTCCTACTTTGACGGCTTTGGAAAATGTTATGGTACCTCTGGAATTGCGTGGAGAAAAAGGGTCTTCTAAAAAAGCAATGGACTTATTAGAAAAAGTAGGCTTGGCTGATCGACACGACCATTATCCAACGCAGTTATCAGGAGGAGAACAACAACGAGTCTCTTTGGCTCGCGCCTTTTCCAATTATCCTAAGATTTTATTTGCCGATGAGCCTACTGGAAACTTAGATGAAGAAACAGGCAAAAAAGTAGAAGATTTATTGTTTAAACTAAATGAAGAATCAGGAACTACTTTGGTGATTGTGACGCACGACTTAAATTTGGCGGCTAAGACTGGTCGAATTATTAAATTGAAGGGTGGGAAGTTAGTGGAAGCTTAATTCGGTTATCCGTTAACTTAGA
>CALDTJ010000193.1 GCA_937924145.1 uncultured Saprospiraceae bacterium | reverse complement strand
ACAATGGTGGTTTGCACCGATTACTTTTGATGTTTTGGAAGGTGTAGACGGTCGATGGGAAAGTACAATGGGAGAAGATGGTGCCTGTATTACAGTCGGTTTGGACCAAACATTTTCTGTGGTTTATTTGAATCCGATAGAGTTTATTACCAATGCAATTGGCGTAGACGTAGTTTACCCTTTTGGTGGCAATGGAAGTCAAGCAAGATTTAACGTTGCGGGTGGTCTACCAGAGTTTGATACGAATGAATTTTATGATATTACTATAACGAATGTAGATGATCCTTCAGTTACAGGTATGGTTATTACAGGTCCAGCAGGTCATAGAAGTTTTCCAACTATAGAAGTGCCTCAATCAGGTACTTATCGGATTGATGTTAGTGATGGAAAAAGTTGTAGTTTTTCTAGGACCATTTTGATGGACGAAGTGCCTGATAGTCAAACTAATTTGGAGTTTTTTGTAGATGGGCCAACTACTGTAGAGGTAGGAAGAGAGTTTTGTGTAGACGTCAAGTCTAACGGTTTTGATAGTATCGTAGCAGCAACCATCATATTAAGTTGGGACCCAATGGTATTGGATTCTGGAAGGTTTGTAATCGGGTCAGAATACGTAGAACCTATGACGGTAGGTAGTGAATGGTCTGTTTCAGATCGAAATGCAGATGAAGGAGAAATCATTGGTTTATTTTCAAGTCAAGACGTTATTAGAGGATCAGATATACCGAATGATGCGACATTGTTTACCCTTTGTTTTACACCATTAGTAGAAACGGATTGTGCAATTATAGAATTCATAGATCGGGCGCAATCTGGAACAACCAAAGAAATTGTTGGGGCAGCTAATAATGGAGCTATCCTAAACATACCCAATGATCCAGATAATAACCTTAAGGTCAGGGTTATTAATCCTGATAAAGTAACTGCGGTTATATCAGAAAAGAAAGATGCCTGTCCAGGGATAGATAATGGAAGTTTTCAAATAAATACCTTAGGTGGTACACCACCTTTCCAAGTAGCCATATCGGGAACAAAAAGTGATGGCCCAGATACGATTTCAACAGATAGTGACTTTACGATTTTTGAAGATTTACCTGCTGGAATGTATGATGTATTGATTCGAGAATTGAGCACTGGGGAATTTACGTCTGCATCGGTAGAGATTTTAGAGGCTGACTTAGATGTAAGTGTTATTGAGACCAATCCTAGATGTAATGGAGGAAGTGACGGGATGCTCCAAGCGCAAGTAGCCATAGACGGAAACTTAGTAGATGATCTAAGAGGCTATAGCTTTAAATGGGTTAATAATGCCGATGATACCATCGCTAGAGACGAAATTGCAACGAGATTACCACAAGGTTCTTATACGGTATTTGTAGAGAGTAATAATGGCTGTGCAGATTTTGGTAGAACTTCTTTGTTTGATCCAATGCCGATTACTTTTACGCCAAGTATAGATGCTCCATCATGTTCTGGTGTAGCAGATGGGACCGTAACAGTTGATAATGTTGTAGGAGGAACAGGGCCATATAGCATAGAATGGTCAGATGGTGCAACAGATTTCAGTAATACGGCCATCGAATCAGATACCTTTGGTTTTGTGGTCACGGATGATTTAGGGTGTAAATTAACAGATACTATAGTTGTTGAGGCAGAAATTGAATTAGTAATAAATACCATTGCCAATTTCCCTAGAAATGTTTCTTGTTTTGGGTTGAATGATGGAGCGATAGACATTAGAGGAACACAGGCTGTAACGGCGGGAGGAACACCTGTTAATGGAGATTATACCTTTAATTGGTCTCCAAACGTCACAAATATAGACAATAGTGTTGTGCAGAGTAGTCTAGCAGATAGTTTAGCTGCTGGATCTTATTTTGTCACTTTAACAAATACGGGTTTACCAGCAGGCTGTCAAGCAGTGCAAGAATTTGAAATCTCTGAGCCAGACACCTTAATAGTGGAGACAGTAGATATCACGAATGTTACTTCTTGTAGTTTGATAAATCCCGATGGGGAAATCAATGTGACCCCAACAGGCGGAACACCTTTCGCCGATGGAAGTTATCAATATTCGTGGTTAGATACAGCAGGTACAGATGTCGGAAGTACAGCAGCATTAACAGGACAACCTTCAGGCCTGCTAACCCTTACCGTAACCGATCAGAATGGTTGTGAAGTTACGATAGATACCGCAATTGGTACACCGCCACCACCAGAAGTACAATTTCAATTTGACGATATAGCATTAAATTGTGCAACAGATGAAGCAGAACTTACTGTAACTGCTACACCAGGAAGAGCAGGTGTAACCATTGATCCAAATAGTTTTATGTGGTCACACGATGCAAGTATTACTGGGGCGACAGCTAGTGTAGGACCTGATACTTTTATGGTTGCTATCACTGATTCTGATGGATGTATAGGCGGTGCTACCGCTATTGTCACTGCTCCACCAGCCATAAGAACCAATGCAGTAGACTTCTTAAAGTTGCCTTGTTTTGGGGCCGAAGATGGAACGATTTCCGTCGAGATTGCAGGAGGAGCAGCTAGTACAGCAGGTGCCTATTCAATTCAATGGATAGATGCTGATGGTGCTCCAGTATTAGGTGGCGTTTTAGATGATGCCGCACCTGGTGATTATAATTTAATGGTTACCGATGCAAATAATTGTGCTTTTGATACCATAATTACCTTAGCTAGTTTACCAAGAATTGTAGTAGACTTTCCAACGGCGGATGTTTCTGGAGTAGCCTGTTTCGATACCCCCGTCAATCAATGTAATGGGGAAGCGACAGCCAATGCCGCTTATGACGGTATCGGCGGAGGAGAATTTACCTTTACTTGGGGCGCAACAGGAGAAACAGTTGGCGCAACCAATACTTTTAATTCCAATAGTCTCTGCGCAGGTTTTCAAAAAATCAGTGTCATTGATACTAGTGGTTGTGAGATGATTGATTCTGTTTTAATTCCTAGCCCAGATGAGATTTTATTGGTAGCAAATGTAGAAGATGTCACTTGTTTTGGTGATGGCGATGGAAGTGCAGAAATTGATGCGACAGGAGGAAATGGAGGATTTACCTTTGCATGGAGCGATGGCAGTACCGACCAAACCAGAACTGACCTAGTCGCACAGGTATACGATATTGCAATTATTGACCGAGATGGTTGTACTGGTCAAGGTCAAGTTGAGATAACTGAACCCGCTGAATTATTGGTTACTATTGATGATACAAGAACGAATAATGTCATCTGTGAAGGTGACGCCAATGGGCGGATTACTGTAATTGTAGATGGTGGAAACCCTGGCCTAAATTATACTTGGACCAATAATGTATCTGCCATAGAGTCGGCTGCAGGATTAGCACCAGGCACTTATTTAATCGACGTAGAAGATTCGAAGGGCTGTATGGGGCAAGCTAACTATACGGTAGAAGAACCCACTCCCATCACAGCACAAGTAGAGTGGACGCCGATTCAATGTAATGGATTCCAAACAAATATTGGGCTAACGAATGTTGCAGGTGGAAACACAGGAGACTATACTTTCTCCGTAGATGATTCTCCAGCTCGTCCAATTAGTGAAACAATTCTAGAGTTTGGAGGGGATCGAAAGATCTCTATATTTGATGCGGAAGGTTGTCGAGTAGATTCTATTTATAATATTGAACAACCAAGACCATTAGAGGCAACGTTTGTAGAGAATTTAGTGGAAGTAGATTTGGGGGGTTCCATTGAATTGGATTTAGATATTAACGGTGATTTACCAATTGCAGAAATCATTTGGTCACAAGGAGGGGAACAAGTAGATAGTTCTTTTATGTGTGCATTTGTGCCATGTGATAATCCAACCGTCAATCCTTTAGACAATACGGTTTACACGGCTCTGGTATTTGATGCAAATGATTGTATGGCGGAGGCAAGTATCACCGTAAATGTTGATAAAAATAGAAACGTTTACATACCAAATGTCTTTGCACCAAATAATGCAGGTTTTGATACCAATGATCGTTTTGCCGTATTCACAGGAAGTGGGGTTAAGCAAATTAATTATGCTAAAGTCTTTAATCGTTGGGGAACAATGGTAGCGGACTTAACCGAAAAACGCATTAATGGAGCTAGTGAAACGACAGAAATTTGGGATGGATTTATCAAAGGAGAAAAAGCCAACCAAGGCGTTTATATCTATATCGTAGAAATAGAGTTCATCGACAATACAGTCCTATTATATCGAGGGGATGTAGCGTTATTGCGATAAAGTTGGAGTGATTATAATCGCTAGAGATTTAGAGAAATAACAGAAAAGAGCATTTCTAACAATAGGAATGCTCTTTTCTGCATTTAGGAAATTGTTAACCCAAAATATGTTTTTAAAGATCGCCCGAATAAGCACCTCCAGAATTATTTATTAAAAACGTCTAGATCCATACATTAATAGTAGAGATATTTTACTACTTTTGCCCCTCCTCATTTTAAAGCGTACTGCTTTTAAGCGTACTATAAGTTTATTGGTATTATTAACTTTATTTAGCTGGTTAGTCAACAAGGCTACCTCTAAATTTTAATTCCCAAACAATAAATATGAGTTATTTAGACGTAACAAAAGATGTTTATAAAAAAGCAGCTGAGCGTCCTGATGTAGGGCTTTGTTGTACGACTTCTCCTATCTGGAAATTACCAGAATTAGAGATGCCAACCATTATGCAAGAAATGAATTATGGCTGCGGTACGACTGTTAATCCCAGAGACCTTTCTGATAATCCAACCATCCTCTACGTTGGTGTCGGTGGGGGAATGGAGGTTTTACAATTCAGTTATTTTAGTAGAAAAAAAGGAGGAGTTATTGGAGTAGATATTGTCGATGAAATGTTGACTGCTTGTTCCAAAAATTTAGCAATAGCAGCGGAGCAAAATCATTGGTTTGAGCCTGATTTTGTAGACTTACGAAAAGGAACAGCTTTAGAATTGCCAATAGAAAGTGAAAGTGTAGATGTCGCAGCCCAAAATTGTCTATTCAATATTTTTGAAAAAGAAGACTTAAAAAAAGCGCTCCAAGAAATTTATCGAGTACTTAAACCACATGGTCGATTGGTATTATCTGATCCTATTTGTGAGCAAGAGATGCCCGAAAACTTGCGAAATGATGATCGACTACGAGCTTTATGTTTAAGTGGTTCTTTACCATTGCAAGAATATTTGGATATGATAACGGCTGTGGGTTTCGGAACGGTAGAAATACGAGCTAAAAGACCTTACCGAATTTTAAGCCCCAATCACTATGATACCGATGAATTGATCTTTATTGAAAGTGTAGAAATTGCAGCGATCAAAGACCCAATGCCCGAAGATGGTCCTTGTATTTTCACAGGTAAAGCGGCGATTTATTATGGAAAGGAAACATTTTTTGATGACCAAAAAGGACACACACTTTTACAAAATCAACCATTAGCGGTTTGTGATAAAACAGCAAGTGCATTAGGAGCTTTAGGGCAACCAGATATACATATTACGGAATCGACTTACTTCTATGATGGAGGAGGCTGTTGTTAAATATAAGAATGGAAGAACATTTAATAGACTAGTAATAAATTTCTTTCAATCCCTTTGTTGAGGCGAAGAAGTCGCTGAGACTAAATATCATAGAACTTTTTTTACAATAAGTATATTTATAAAACATAAAAAAAATAAAAATGGCTAAATCATATTTTGATCCAACAGATTTGAAAAAATTCGGAACCATTAACGAATGGCAAGAAGAAATGGGTACTAAATTTTTCGATTGGTACGGTAGTATTTTTAAGGGAGATTCTGCATTAACAGAACGAGAAAAAGCCTTGATTGCCTTAGCAGTTGCGCATACAGTAGCTTGTCCCTATTGCATAGATGCCTATTCTGGTACTTGTTTAGAGAAAGGGGCAGATGAGGAGCAAATGATGGAGGCGGTTCATGTAGCAGCATCCATCAAAGCAGGAGCTACTTTGATTTACAGTCGGCAAATGATGAATCATGTAGAAAAAGTATCCATGTAAAATTATTCATTGAATAAAATCGACAATCCATCGAATCAAAAATCACGCTGAATCATTGGAATAATTGGTTAAGGGACTTAGCAAATAATAACCTACGCATTTGAGCTTGTCTTTTTTACCTCATACTGCGTTAAAAATACTCGCCAATGCCCTGCATTGTCTGCGTTTTTTGCCTTGTCTGAGATAAAAAATCCTGCGTCAAATTTGCG
>CALDTJ010000192.1 GCA_937924145.1 uncultured Saprospiraceae bacterium | reverse complement strand
TTCAATCCTTTCAGGATTTGATGATTAAAAGATATGGGGTGTCGATAGAATTCGAAATTGTCAGATACGAACAACACTGTCAACGTCTGGATCAGTGGAATTTATCTATCCGAGGGGAAGTCAACGCCTAATTGTGCTAATCCGAACTAAGAAACCTTCTTAATAACCCCATCCTTCAACCGCTGTTGATACCCTTTCAATTCCTTTTTAACAATAGGAGCCAAAATATACAAGCCAATAATATTCGGAACAGATACTAAAAAGACCATAGCATCCGAAAAATCCAGCACCGCATTCAATTGAATCATACAACCCAAAGCCACAAAACCACAGAAGATCAATTTAAAGATATTTTCAGCCATAGCAGACTCTCCAAAAAGATAAGTCCAACCTTTCAAACCATAATAAGACCAAGAAATCATGGTGGAAAAAGCAAAAAGTATAGCAATAAAAGACAATGGAACAACCGACCAACTAATATTAGCAGCAAAAGCCTTAGAAGTCAATTCTACCCCTTGCACCCCCGAATTAGCCAATCCTGGTTCATAAACAGTGGTTAGAATCACTAAACCCGTCATGGTACAAATCACGACTGTATCAATAAACGGTTCTAATAAAGCAACATATCCTTCAGTGACCGGCTCGTCTGTTTTAACAGCAGAGTGGATAATTGAGGCTGATCCAATGCCTGCCTCATTAGAAAAAACGGCTCTTTTAAAACCTAAAACCATGACGCCAATCATGCCACCTGTCATCCCTTCGGGGGTAAAAGCTTGAGTAAAAATGGCATTAAAAGCCCAAGGCACTTTATCAAAATTCATGAAAATAATCGCTAAGGCAAATGCTACGTAGGTGACACCCATAAAAGGTACTAATTTGCTAGTCACTTTTGCGATACTCTTCAAGCCTCCAAGAATTACAGCTCCCACCAGCAAAGCAATTACTGCCCCAAATAACCAACCCTTATCGGCAAACCAACTTTCTTCACCCCCTGTGATAAATACAAATTGCTCAAAAGCCTGATTTGATTGGAACATATTTCCAATACCCATACAACCAATCACCATAGAAATAGCATAGAAATACCCTAGCGGTTTAGCTATAGATCCTAAACCTCTTGCAGCCAATCCTTTTTCTAAATAATACATCGGGCCACCAGAAATACTACCATCTGGTTTTACTTTTCGGTACATCACTCCCAGAACACATTCTATAAATTTGGTAGACATACCCATTAACCCTGCAAAGATCATCCAGAATAAGGCACCTGGACCACCAATCGTAATTAGGATAGCCACTCCACCAATATTACCAATACCGACTGTTCCTGATAGGGCTGTAGCTAACGCCTGAAAATGACTCACTTCACCGTCATCCTTTCCCGTAGAATAATCGCCTTTGACTAAGCTAATCGCATGACGAAAACCAGAAATATTTAAAAATTTAAAGTAAAAGGTGAAAAAGACGGCTGCACTGACTAACCACAAAACAATTAGCGGCATCTCCGTACCAAAAATCGGAATACCAAAAAAGATAAACTGATTCAAGCCATCTACTAAAGGTTGGACTGCATTATTGATGCGCTCATCAAATCCTTGGGCGGATAGTGTAGTTTTATTTAAAATGAAGAAAATGCTTAAAAATAAAATACGGAAGGTATTTTTTTGGAAAATGGAGTAATAACTCATTCAATGATTTATAAAATTGGAAAAGGAGAATATAGGGAATTACATTGGTTTAACCTAATTGGCCAATTTTGGTCGCTTGGGCATCGTAGAAAAATCAATTTCCTATTCACTTTTTTTAATATTTCCTAGCATCAAAGGGGCGGAAGTCATACATTTGTTACAACTAGTTGTTTAATTTATTGTTGGTCTTGAGCCACAGTTATCAAGTTTTAATTTGGTAAAGTGGCAAGACAGCAAAGAAATAAATTCAAAGATTATGTCTAATGAAAAAATCTGGGTGTTTGATACGACCCTAAGAGACGGAGAGCAGGTCCCTGGCTGCCAATTGAATACGCAGGAAAAAATTGAAATTGCTAAGCAACTAGAAACACTAGGTGTGGATATTATAGAGGCTGGGTTTCCGATCTCTAGTCCAGGTGATTTTCAATCTGTTAGAGCTATTTCCAAAGCAGTTCGGGAACCGATTATTTGCGCCTTAACTAGAGCCGTTGAAAAGGATATTGACGCAGCCGTTGGCGCACTTAAATATGCTAAAAGACCTAGAATTCATACGGGAATTGGTGCCTCTGATTTTCATATTCAACATAAATTCATGAGCAATCGTGCTGATGTAATTGAGCGAGGAGTCGCTGCGGTGAAATATGCGAAGAAGTTTGTGGAAGATATTGAGTTTTATGCGGAAGATGCAGGAAGAGCAGATAATGTATTTTTAGCGCAGATGATTGAGGCGGTTATCAAAGCAGGCGCAACGGTGGTAAATATACCCGACACGACGGGGTATTGTCTGCCAATTGATTATGGTGCAAAGATCAAATTTTTGAAAGATAATGTACCAAATATAGACCAAGCAATTATATCTGTGCATTGTCATAATGACTTAGGTATGGCAACCGCCAATACCATTTCTGGCGTCATGAATGGAGCAAGACAAGTAGAGGTAACCATTAATGGAATTGGTGAACGAGCAGGAAATACTTCCTTGGAAGAGGTGGCGATGATTTTAAATACGCACAAAATTGGGTATGAAACAAGAATCAATAGTACTAAAATCTATCCGTTAAGTATGTTGGTATCCAAAATGATGCGGATGCCTATTCAGCCAAATAAGGCGATTGTTGGGGCGAATGCTTTTGCCCATTCTTCGGGAATTCACCAAGACGGAGTATTGAAAAATAGAGATAATTATGAAATTATCGCTCCAGAGACCGTTGGTGTACCAAAGAACTCCATTATTCTGACAGCTAGAAGTGGTCGCCATGCCTTAAAATATCATTTAGAACGATTAGGTTTTGAGCAAACGACGGAAGAATTATCTGCGACCTATGAGAAGTTTTTGGTAATGGCAGATGGTAAAAAAGATGTGACCGACGATGATTTACTAGACTTGATGGAAGGAAAATCGCAAAAAGGAGCGATTGTACTCAATCATTTACAGGTGACTTGTGGGGCAGGATTAACCCCGACTGCAACTGTTCATCTACAGTTGGGAGATGAAATTAAAAAGGCAAGTGCTATTGGAAATGGACCTTTTAATGCAGCTTGTATTGCCATTGATACCATTTTGCAAGAGCAGATTGATTTGGAAGATTACCTAGTGCAATCGAATATTAATCGAAGTTATGATACTGCCAAAGTACACGCCAAAGTAAAGCATCAGAACCATTCTTATGTGGGCTTTGGGGTTGATGAAGATATTGTAACTGCCTCTGTTCGTGCTTACTTAGATGCGATTAATAAAATAACTGCCTTGACGGTGAATATTCCGATACCAGAAGAGGAAGAAGTGGAGGCATAGGTTGGGAATTTTCAATTTTCAAAAAATGGTCAAATCCCAATAGGAGTTTGACCATTTTTTGTCTGTAACCTACTCATTCTCGCCACAAATACCTAAATTAGCCAGACTTTAAGAAAAGCTATAAAGTTGCATAGATCTAACTCGAAAACCCGCAACTCGTAACTCGCAACACGACCATGAAAATACTACACACATCAGATTGGCACCTTGGCCAAAAATTCCTCACGAATGACCGTAAGGCAGAGCATGAAATGGCACTCGATTGGCTGCATCAGACCATCGAAAAAGAGCAAGTAGATACCTTAATCGTTGCAGGAGACATTTTTGATATTGGTAACCCACCAAGTTACGCACGGACCCTTTATTATCGTTTTTTAACCAAATTGCAAGGCAGTTGTTGCCGACATATCGTCATTATTGGTGGCAACCATGATTCGCCTTCCATGCTTAATGCACCGAAGGAGTTATTGCATATTTTGAATGTGCATGTAGTAGGCGCAGCAACGGATGATATTAATGATGAAATCGTTGAATTGAAAGATGCTAATGGAAATTTGGAGGCAGTGATTGCTGCTGTACCATTTTTGCGAGATCGGGATATTCGTCAAAGTGTATCGGGGGAGTCTGGTTTAGAACGAATTGCGAAAGTTCAAGAAGGTATTGTTCGACATTTTCAAAAAGCAGGGGAGGCAGTTGGTCAACCAAAAGTTCCAACAATTGCCACAGGACATTTGTATGCTAAAGGCGCCTTGGCCTCTGAAAAACAAGACAATATTTACATTGGCAACATAGAAAATATAGAAGGCGATCATTTTCCTAAAGTTTTTGATTATGTAGCTTTAGGGCATATTCACCGAGCGCAATTGGTTGGAGAACAGGAGCATGTTCGGTACTGTGGGTCTATTATTCCTTTGAGTTTTAGTGAGATTCAAGATAGTAAAATCGTTTTAATACTCGATTTTGATGGGAAAAAATTGGTAAACATTCAAGAGGTGAAAATTCCTAGATTTAGAGAATTGGTTACATTTAAAGGAGATCTAGAATCCATTAAAGGTAAACTAAAACGGTTTGATGGGAAAAAGAAGGGCGTGTTGATGCCGTGGGTCGATATTAGTATTGAAATGGAAGAAAATATTCCCAACTTAGATGGTGAAATCAGAGATTTTGCAAAAGATTTTTGGATGGATATTTTAAAAATTCGGACTCGCCGACCGCATACTGCCTTGGAGAGTATGGCAGAAGAGGTAAGCTTAGATGATCTGAGTCCAGAAGAGGTTTTTTTGAAAAAATGTGATAGTGGTGGAGAGATGGCTGAGGAAGAAAAAGCAGAATTGTTGGTGACTTTTCGGGAGTTGGGGGAATGGATGACGGTGCGAGAGGAGGCTTAGTACAGGCGAGTTTAGTCGCATTACCCTAGGGTTTGCACCCTAGGTTACTATATTTCGCTCCGTTGGAGCTATAATGTGATGTTACTTTACTTCCTAATTTTGTAGCCCCTGCCCTTTAAGGGTAATGACTTTGTAAACAGAATGATAAATTAAGCTAATTAGCGAATGAAAAAGACATTTCAGGTAATTCTCCTATTGGCTTTGTGGACTAACTTATATTCACAAGCATCTGAACCCATTATTTTAGGGGAGACCTTTACTATCGAATCTTCTATTTTAAATGAAGAAAGAACTTATGCAATCAGTCTTCCAAGTTCTTATGAAGACGACCATTTTTATATAGAAAAGGAGTATCCGATTCTCATTTTATTAGATGGAGAAAGACTGTTTCCTTTGGTTAGTAATATGGTACAAACGATGAGTAGTGGAGGAGTAGAACAAATTCCAGAAATGATTGTGGTTGGGGTACATAATACAAATCGCAATAGGGATTTTTTACCCGATTTTTTAGCGGCAGATACTTTGCAAGTAGGGGATTATCAAGACGAGTCGGATTTGTTTTTAGCTTTTTTAGAACAAGAATTATTACCAAGTATTAAAGCGAATTATCGAACCTTGGATTGTCATATATTAGCAGGTCATTCTTTTGGTGGTTTAGTGGCGGTAAATGCCTTTTTGCAGAAAAGAAACTTTGCAGCCTATTTAGCAATAGATCCAAGTTTGTGGTGGCAATCAGAAGGGATCAATCGACGGTATTTGAGTTTGTATGAGCATGATTCTATAAAGGGACAGCTTTATATTTCTCAATCGAATAACCCATTTAATCCCGGAATAGAAGGGAATCGACTGGGCATTGCCATTCAAAATTTTAAAAAAGAAATATTAAAAAATCCCTCTTCAGAACTACGGATTCATTTTGATTTTTTTGAAAAAGAAGACCATTTTTCTATTCCATTAATTAGTGTTTATGAAGGTTTGCAATTTTTGTTTGAGGGGTATAAGTTTCCATTGGATCAGCTGAAAAGTACAACGATTGAAGAGGTGAAAGTTCATTATGCTAATTTGGGAAGTAGGTTTGGTGGAAGTTTGCAGCCACCAGGAAAGTTGTTGAATCAAGTAGGTTTATTTTTGTTAAATAGTGAAAATGAAGTCGATAAAGCGGTTGAATTATTGGAGTTTAATGCCTTGCATTATCCTAATACTGCTTATCCATTTCGGAGTTTAGGAATGGCTTATGAGGCAGCTAATAAGAGGGGTTTAGCTATAGAAAATTATGATAAAGCATTGATCTTAAATCCTGAAATTAGTGGAGTGCAGGACGGGTTGGAACGGCTTAGAAATAACTGATTTGACTTACAAGCTAGACGCTATTTACCACATAGTCACATAGTAAAGGCACATAGTTCACAATAGTTTTCTTTACTTGATGTTGACCGAGCAGTAGCATTTTGCTAAGCTAGACTTTGAAAATTACTTATTATCTAGCTTAGCAAAATGCTACTGCTCGAAAATGTCAAATCTACTGCTCGAAAAACTATGTTTTCTATGTGTATACTATGTGACTATGTGGTGAAAAAAAACTGCACAAAGCACAAAAACACCACAAAGTAAAAATGAAAATACTAAAAATAGCATTAAAAAATCTGAATTCTCTAAAGCTAGACACCGTCATAGACTTTACGGAAAACCCTTTGCGAGATGCTGGATTATTTTCGATAGTCGGAGATACAGGAGCGGGGAAAACGACCATTTTGGATGCACTGACATTAGGGTTGTACGGGCGAGTCCATAGAAATAAGGATGAAGGGGAAGTATTGTCTTATGGGGCGGTAGAAGGGCACGCAGAAGTGGAATTTTTGGTAAAAGAGGAGGTTTATCGTGGAAAGTGGGTGATTTGGCGGTCGAATAAAAAGGTAGATGGGAAAATAAATTCAAAAAGAGAGTTAGCTCAATGGAATAAAGAGAAAGAAATATTTGAAATATTAGCTACTAAAATTCGAGAAGTCAATGAGCAGATAGAAAAAATAACAGGCTTAGATTATGAGCGATTTAGTAAGTCGGTGATGTTGTCTCAAGGTGATTTTGCCGCCTTTCTAAAAGCGGGGGATAAGGATAGAAGTAACTTATTAGAGCGGATTACTGGAACAGAAGTCTATTCAGAAATATCGAAAGCGGCTTTTCAAAAATATAAACTGGAAGAACAGCAGGTCAGTGATTTAAAGAGAGAATTGGATGCCTTACAAATTCTAGATCCTGAGACTTTAAAGACCCTAAAACAAGATAGAAAAGCATTAGAAAAAGAGAGCAAAGCAAAGCAGAAAGAGGTTACGGCAATTCAGCGGCAAATTCAGTGGCGAAATCGACTGGTAGAATTAGATACTCAACAAACGGAGTTTAAATTAGGAGTAGAAAATGCTCAACAAAAAATGGCGGCTGCAGCACCTGAATTTGCCAGGTTAGCAATGCACCAAAAGACCTTGGTTTATCAAAAAGAAATTACCAAAGTAGAAGGTTTAGAAAGCAATCAAGCTACTGTAAAACAGGAATGGACCGAACAGCAAAATGCTATTCAGAACTTTCAAACTAAAAAGGATGAATTAGCCAAAAAGTCAGTGGAGGTTGTGGCTGAATTGAAAAACTTAAAGGACCAAAAAACAGCACAAGAAAAGGTATTTCAAAAGGTAAACGAATTAGATGTGAAGTTGGAAGAAAAGCAATTGCCTTTTCAAAAAATCCAACAAGAAAAAGTATTGATTGATAAGGAACTATCTGATAATCAACAAAATATAAAGGCTCAGGAGCTTAAAGAAACCGAAGGGAAAGCATTAGTAGAGAAGATTCACCAATGGTTAAACGACAATAATAAGTTCAAAGAAGTAGCAAGCGCATTACCTGCTTTGCGCAATCAATTAGCTGATTGGTCGATGCAAAAGGGAGAGCAAAAAAGGCTGTTGGCTGATCTAGCGGAAAATGAAGAAAAACTAAAAAAAGCACAATTATTTATACAAAATTTTGATGCAAAATTAGCCGAACAAAAAAGTAGTTTGAAATTAGCTGATACTGATTTTTTTGTAGGCTTATCAGCTGATGGAATTACGGATCGGGGCGAATTATTACAGCTTATTAATCGAGACTTAGATCGCTTAGAGGGAGAGTCTAAGAACTTAGAAATGCTCATTGATTTGAACGAAGATTATCAAGAGATGATCGGTGAATTAAATGGGTATGACGCACAGATTTTGGACCTAGAAAGTAAGCGACAAATCATTGAAGGTCGATTGTTGACAGCTATAGAAATGGAGGAGTCTGTACAGGAAAGATATGACTACAAATTTCAGATGTTTGAACGAGAAAAACTACTGGCGAATTACGATAGAGAACGGTCAAATTTGTCAGAAGGGGAGAAGTGCCCACTGTGTTTTTCTACCTCGCATCCTTTTAGAGCGATTAAAGATTATAAGCCTTATGTGAATGAGGCGGAGGCAGAATATTTGGCAGTCAAAGCCCAGTTGGAGTTATTGAAAAAAGAGACTAAAAAATTGATTTTAAGGCAGAATGAAGTAGGAGTAGATATCCAACAAATCATCGGTGAGCAGGAGAAAAATTTAGAAGGAAAGCGAGATTTAATTTTAAAAAGAATACAAACAGCAGAAGGCAAGATTGCCTTAATTGCACCTGAATTAGCCGATGAAACACTATATCATACCACGAAGGGAGATATTTTAAAGCAAAAATTAACGGTTGTAAAAAATAGCTTAGTTTTAAAACGAAAACAAAGAGATGATTTGATGAAATTAGATCAAGTCATCGTCAAAAGAGAAAGGGCTATTTCTGCCTTGCAAGAGGAATATAATGGTGCTAAAATTAAGTTGAAAGGTTTGGAAGTAGACAATAAAAATATCCAAGCAAAATTAACTGATATTCATGAAAAACAGGCAACACAAAAAGCAAAAATTGATAAAGGACTAGCTATTTTTGATTATTCTATTGAAGAGAAAGCAGCGGATGAGATTTTAAATATTTTGGATAAAAAGCGGAACGATTATGAACGAGCGAATAACAAATTGAATGAACTAAAACAAGAATTTGCCTTGACCAAACAGGCATTAACCCAATTAGTAAAACAAGAAAGTGAGCTACAAAAAAGAGCAAATAAAATCAATAAACAAGTCGAAAAAGAACAGATAGAAATTGATAAACTTCAAAAAAGTAGACAAGCTTTATTTGGTGACCAAAATGTAGAAGTGGTAAGGAATAATGCCAATAATCAGTTGCAAACCACCGAAAATACAGTAGAAACGATCAATTTGCAGCTAAAAGAGGCCGAAATACAGCTGAAATCTGAATTGGCAAAAGCCAAAAAAAGTGAGAATGATATAGCAAAAATAGAAAAAGAATTGGCTAAGCAATCTAAAGATTTATTGCAGAAAGTTACTGCTATAGGATTTACTGATATTGAGTCTTTAAAGATTGCCAATCTTTCCCCCGATGAGGTTGTTCCTTTAGAAAATCTGAAAAATACCTTAGAAAAGAAGGTCACTGAATGGCAACGATCGCTTAAGAATGTGGTAAAAGAATTGGTGACTACTACTACCAAAGCACTTACCACCGAGTCTCTGGCAACCCTCCAAGAAAAATACGCCCAAGCAGACGAATCATTCCAATATTTACAGCAACAAATCGGTAAAATTACTCAGCAAATTGAGGACAATGATCGCCGCCAAGAAGAAGGTAAAGCATTGGTAGAAAAAATGGATATTCAGCAGAAAGAGTTCCGTCGTTGGGCGAAATTAAAAGATATTATTGGATCGGCAGATGGGAAAGTTTTTAGGGCTTTTGCCCAAGGTTTAACCCTAAAAAAATTATCAGATTTAGCCAATCGCCACTTATTGCAATTAAATGGTCGGTACTTAATTCATAAGCCGAATGATAAAGATTTGGCTTTAGAAATTATAGATCAGCATCAGGCAAATAACATTCGATCTATCCATACACTTTCGGGGGGAGAGAGCTTTTTGGTGAGTTTGGCTTTGGCTTTAGGTTTATCTGATTTGGCAGGTAGAAATACGCAAATTAAGTCCTTATTTATAGATGAAGGGTTTGGTACTTTAGATGAATCTGCTTTGGATTTAGCGATTACGACCTTGGAAAATCTACAGTCAAAAGGCAAGCGAATTGGGGTAATTTCCCACGTAAATGCCTTGAAAGAGCGGATTTCTACGCAGATACAGGTGCAAAAGCGGGGGAGTG
>CALDTJ010000191.1 GCA_937924145.1 uncultured Saprospiraceae bacterium | reverse complement strand
TTTCCTCCATCAGCACCTGTAGCCTGAATGGTGATACTAACAACACCATCAGGCACAGTGAAAGTTTGTACTTTCTGCTCGTTTGGATCAGAAGGGGGAATATACGTTTGGGTAATCGTTTCTACGCCACATGTAGATAGGTCAACTTGTGCAAAAATGATGGAGGGGCCACCTATCCACATTAATACCAAAAGGCACGTTAATAAATTTTGATTTCGTAATTTTTGAATCATTTTCTTCTTTTCTATTGGTTTTAAGAAAGTCTTTGAACAACATAAATCGTCCATTCTAAGTAGCGTCAATTGGCTACTTAGGAACATTGCTTAATATGGTGGTTCAAGACATAAATTCTTGACAGTTAAATCGGCGTCTTTTTCCGTTATGCTACGTTATTTTTTTCTTAAAGAGCCAAAGCTATTCTCAAAAGCTAACCCACCCGTGAACGGTTCACAAACGGTGTTTGCTCATCTAGCCTAACGAAAAAATACACTCGATTTAACTATCAATCACTTATGACTTGAACCACTAGTACCTTTTCTTTTCGCCATTTTTTTAGTGCAATATCAGTCAAGCATCTTTTTCGTATTTCGGGTAATACTTGCCCAAAGTCTTTCATTTTGGCAAATTTAGCTGCTTGTCTTTGTCTTTCCCATTCTGAATGATAGATGTATTGTTTGCGCCCTTTCAGATCTCTGCCCGTTGCCTGAATATGTCCATCAGCCCATTTACAGATCATGACCTGACTCCACATAGGGGGAATAACTAATTTTTTTAGCCTTCTAAGTAATTTTTTGTCTGTAATTTTTGTGCCAGTTTCATTTAGGTACTGGTAACCGTTGCGATATTTTACTCGACTTAAACACAAATCGGTGTCGTCGATGTATTTGATGTTTTTGGCCATAGTTAATATTTTATCTGTCTATTTACTTTTGCAATAGAAAGACCAAAAGAGGTATTTGTTCAAATTTTGAGAGTAGGCATTTGAGCAGAAAATTAAGGGCAAAAATTTGATGATATTTAATATTTTTGATGATATATCATCAAAAATATTGTGAAAAATTTTTACAAATTATTGAATATCAATTGTTTATAATTTTTGGCACAGTATTCCACTAAGAGAAAATATAACCGATTTAGAAATTATTCAAAAATCTAGAAATTTACAAAAACCTAAAAATTAGAAACTATGAAAAATGTATTAGCATTCACCAAAAACAACGAACACATTTTAGCTAATCAGTTAGATAGATTAGAAGAAAAGTTGAATAGCTCTGTAGCAGATTTGAATTATTCTTTTTTTGTTTTAAATAAGATTGCCTCAGCGTACACTAATCTTAAAATTACTAGAGCTGCTCAAAAATTCACAGAAAAGCAAGTTTTAGCGCAAGATGAGTTAGATTATTTGAATAGCTGTATTTTATTTCTTAAGCGGCAATTAATCAAAGTACCTTCTTATAATACTTTAACAGCATCAGAAATTTCAGAACGAACTCAGCAATTGTCAACTGATATTGATACCTATATTGAAGTGCAAGTTGGTGTACAAAAAGCATATTTCCAATTTGCCAACAAATATTTTAATGCTATTGCGAAAGCAGCATAAATAATTTTAAAAATTCAAATAATAACCAAGTACGATAAAAATCCTAACCAATTAAAAATTACTTATTATGACAACTTCAGCATTTAATTCGAACTATAAGCCTTTAGAAGATTTATTATTTGCATTCGCTATGAAATTGACAAGAGATGTAGTTAATGCGCAAGATTTAATGCAAGAAACGCTTTGTAGAGCCTACAAAAACAAAGACCGTTTCAAAGAAGGAACAAATTTCAAGGCATGGATTACAACTATTATGCGAAATAATTACATCAATGATTATCGCAAATTAAAGACTAGAAATAAGGTAGAGGCACCTGTAGAAGACTACGGTTACATGGTAGAAAATAAGGCTGTAGACGGAGATGCCAACTCTATTATAATGATGAAAGAATTGACCAACATGGTCGATGATTTAACGGAAGATTTCAAAAAACCGTTTGTTATGTTCAAAGATGGCTATCACTATGATGAGATAGCAGCAGAAATGAATATTCCGATTGGCACCGTAAAAAGTCGCATTTACTTTGCTCGAAAAAAGTTGAAAGGTATGATTCAAAATCAATACGGTACAACGATGCTAAGAAGAGCTTAGATTATATGTTCAAAGATAAAATTATCAGGAATGCCTTGATAATTACAAAAACCATTTAAGTATTATTTTCCCCCGACTTATCCCAATATTCTAAGGATAATTCCACAAACGTAGGCGGTACTTTCACAAGTATCGCCTCTTTTCATTGGGTTAGCTAACCTCAATCACCTCGTCTTCTGCAATCACAAACACTCGATCTCCCATTTTAGGTTTGACCAACGCCAACCCCGTAAACGCCCCAAAAGCAGGAAGTACCGCCTGCGTTTGTTCAAAATGAAAACAAGCCAATTTGGATTGATGTCCACCAAATCCTTCTAGCAAAACGCCGGGGTGAATGTGTCCATAAAAGTTATATAAGTTATCAGGAAACGCTTCTAAAGGATAGTGCGATAGGATAAAAGGAGCAATAATAAATGGCTCTGGATAGACCACCAACTTTGCCGTTTCGTAAGCGGATACTGGTAAAATATCGTGATTGCCTTCCACCAATTCAAAAGAAATATGAGGGTATCCTGCTATAAATTTGGAGAATTTTTCCCAAATATTATTCAAACTGCTGTGAAACAAATCACCCAAAAACAAGACTCGCTTAGGAGCGAATTCGTCCAAAAGCATTTCTAAATTGGTGAAATTCGTTTTACTAATATTTGCAGGTGCAGCCAATCCTTTTTTTCTAAAATGCGCTGCTTTTCCTAAGTGCAAATCCGCAATAAATAAAATAGAGCGTTCTACCCAATAGATGGCTTTCTGATAATGTAAATTTAAGGTCTGTTCTTTAAACTGTATGGTCATGCTATTAATTTCAATTTCATCTTTTGAATACGGTCTTTTAGGGTTTCACTGGACACTTTTTCGCGTAGTCTATCGACGATTATTGGAAACGCAAAAGGCGTCGCTTTTTTCAGTTTTTTAATGACAAATTTTTGTCCAATAATTCTATCTAATGCCTTTCTTAAGCGCACTTCTTCCAACTGAAATTGCATCACTTCCTCGTAAGCCTGTTTGATTAACAAATTATCGGGTTCATGCTCTTGAAAAACATCAAAGAACAATTGGGAAGAAGATTGCAAATGTCTATCTCGCTTAAAAGCACCGGGATAACCTCGAAAAATTAAGCCTGAGATAGCCGCAATATCTCTAAATTTTCGTTTTGCCATTTCGACCGAATTGGCGCTACTTTGCATATCATTCCAAAGATTTTTAGTAGCAAAAATTTTGGGCGTAATCAAATTATCGACGTCAATTTCTTGGTCAGACAATAATTCAAAACCATAATCATTGACAGCAATCGAAAAACTTATTTTTTGTTGCTGCGCTAGTCGCCAGGCCAATAGCGTACTCAATCCTTCGTGAACGTGACGACCATCAAATGGATAAAACACCAGATGATAGCCTTCTCTATCTTTAAAACTTTCAATCAAAAATTCATCTGCGGTCGGAATATGCGACCGTTCTTCTTGTAATTCGGTCAACGGTTTTAATTTTTTCAACTCTGGGCTATTAAAAGCTTTTTCTTGGATAAAAGTCATCTGATGCCGCAATTCTTCTGACAATTGCGAGGAAAAAGGCATTCTACCACCTAACCAAGAGGGCGTAATCGCTCGCTTGCTTTTACTCGCTTTTACCCGCACTTCCATATTATGCATCCGAACAACTTCTAGTACCTTTCCACTAAAAATAAAGGTATCGCCTTTTTTTAAACCAGCAATAAATCGCTCTTCCATGCGCCCGATTTTTGACCCATTTCGATATTTTACTTCCACAGTCGGACTGCTTGAAATAGTCCCGATAGACATTCGATGTCGCTTTGCCATGCCTTGGTTGGCAATGTAGTAGCGGCCTTTGTACAGCCCTACTCGGTTATACTCATCGTAGGCATCCAAAGATTTGCCTCCCGTAGTAATAAACGACAAACACCAATGCCATTCTTCTGGAGAAATACTTTCGTAACAAAACGTTTTTTTCACTTCTTCAAAGATTTCTGCGGCATCAAAACCTCCCGAAACCGATAGCGTCACTAAGTACTGCACCAAGACATCAAAAGACCGAATATAGGGAATCCGACTTTCAATATTTCCTTGTTTAATCGCATTTCGCAAAGCTGCCGCCTCTACTAATTCCAGAGAATGGGTTGGCACAAAATGAATCACACTCGTGGCCCCAGGCTGGTGACCACTACGTCCAGCCCGTTGCATAAATCGAGCAACACCTTTGGGGCTACCAATCTGAATAACCGTTTCCACGGGTCGAAAATCTACCCCTAAATCCAAACTAGAAGTACAAACCACCAATTTTAATTTTGCCTCATGCAAGGCGTCCTCCACCCATTCTCGCTGTTCTCGGTCGATGGCACTATGATGCATTGCCAGCAAACCAGCCAAGTCGGGTTGATGGTCTAAAATCGTTTGATACCAACGCTCGCACTGATTTCGAGTGTTGGTAAATAATAGGGTAGTGGTGCTGTCGTTGACCACTTTCAAAACTTCTGCAATCAAATGAATGCCCAAATGCCCCGACCAAGGAAACCGCTCAATATCCTTAGGCATGACCGTTTTAATAACAATTTTTTTCTTAATTTTTGACCGAATAATCGTCCAATTATTGTCTTGTATAGTGGCGCCTAATAAGACCGCGGTCGCCTCTTCCATATTACCAATCGTGGCAGAAATACCCCAAGTTTTTAAATTAGGTAATAAGCTTTTTAGTCGGGATAATGCCAATTCCACTTGCACCCCCCGTTTTGACCCCACCAATTCATGCCATTCATCCGCTACTATCGTCTGCAAATTTTTGAACATTTCCTCATACTTGGGAACTGCCAGTAATAAGTGCAAACTTTCTGGTGTAGTAATTAATATCTCTGGCGGTTTTTTCTTCTGCTTGGTTCGTTCGTAAGAAGAGGTATCACCCGTTCTGATAGCAATATTCCAAGTGACGCCCATTGCCTCTGCAGCACTTTCGGCAGAGACTTTTATTTCTTTGGCTAAAGCCTTAATTGGGGTAATCCAAATGGCCTGCAAACCGTTGTTGATGGGTAATTTCTTTTTTTTATGATGTTTGGCTAAAAATTCTACTATTATCGGTACGATTAACGAATAGGTTTTTCCGCTACCCGTCGAGGCATTGACAATCCCACTTTTTCCTTGCAAATAGGCTTTCCACGCAGCCAACTGAAACGGAAAAGGTGTCCATCCTCTTTGTTCGAAAAATTGGGTACCGATGGCTATTTGTTCTTTTCTTGTCATTTTTTTTGTTAATAATTGGGTATTAAATAGCTGCCAGCCCTTCGAGGGCTAGCAGCTATTTGGTGCAATTTTTCTCGAAAATCACCCATAAACTTCCAGCATTCCCTTCAAATCCGCCAGTGTATTTGCCTCCTCTTTTTTCTTATCCGTTCGCCACCGCAGCATCCGAGGAAACCGCAATGCCACTCCAGATTTATGCCGAGTAGATTTATTAATTCCTTCAAAAGCAATTTCGAAAACTAATTCAGGGTTGACACTTCGGACAGGACCAAATCGCTCTTTGGTATTCTTTCTCACCCAAGCTGTAATTTTGTTAAATTCCTTATCGGTCAAGCCAGAATAGGCTTTGGTGAATGGGACTAATTTGTCTTCATCCCAAACGGCAAAGGTGTAATCTGTGTACATATTCGCTCTACGACCGCTACCTTGTTGGGCATAAATCATCACTGCATCAATGGTGAGTGGGTCCACTTTCCATTTCCACCAATCGCCTTTTTTTCGACCAATTTTATAGTCAGAATCTAGTTTTTTCAACATCAATCCTTCACTCAAATATTCCCTAGACTTATCTCTTTCTTGTGCTGCCTGTTTCCAGTTGTCCAAATCCAATACTTCTGATAAGATGATGAGTCCATTCGTTGGATTTTCGGCTACCATTTTTTCCAATAAACGCCTTCGTTCTCTAAGCGGTGTTTGTCGAATGTCTTCTCCTTCGTACTCCAATAAATCATAAGCCATTAGAATAACAGGAGCAGATTCCAAGATTTTCTTAGTAACATTCTTTCGACCGATTCGAGTTTGTAAGACATTGAATGTCAAGGGCAATCCATCTCTAAAGGGCAGGATTTCGCCATCAATTACTGTTCCATTGGGTAGTAATTCAGCTAGTGGATGATACTCTGGAAATTTATCGGTCACCAGTTCTTCTCCTCTGGACCAAACAAATAAATTATTGGCCCTTACAATCAATTGTCCTCTAATTCCATCCCATTTTCGCTCCACTTGCCAATCATCCGTACTGCCCAAGTTTTCTGGTTCATCTTCCAAGGCATAAGCGAGATAAAAAGGGTAGGGCCGAGAAATATCATCTAATGGATTTTCTGCCCGAATGAGTTCTTCGTAGGTGATGGTATCAGGTGTCCAATTTCCCATTAATCGGTGGGCAATGGTATTTTCTTCTTGTTCTTCAAATTGTGCCAAAGCGCGCATCATCAATTTTTGGGACACACCGACCCTAAAAGAACCTGTTATTAACTTATTAAAAACAAACCGTTCGTTATACGTCAACCCTAACCAAGCGTCAATTACTGCTGCTTTCTTGATAGCATCGTCTTTTTTATCCAACCCTTTTATAATGTCAATCCATCTGGTCAAACTTGCGTTGTGTTGCTCTTCGGCAGGAGGTAATAATAAGGCGATGGTCTCCGCCAAATCCCCAACTTTATGATAACTTTCTTCGAAAAGCCATAGCGGAATATTCGCTAATTCTGCCGCCCATTGACGTAACAAACTGGTTTTCACCGTTCGTCTAGGTCGTCGGTGGGAAAGTATCGCAATCGCCCAAAGTCGGTCCTTGTCATCGACTTTACCGAAGTATTCTACCAAAGCAGCGACCTTTTTAAGGGTCTTGGTTGTCTGGTCTAACTGCACGAATAATTGAGCGAAATTGTTCATTAGTCTTTATAATTTTTTAGTTACCATTCAGCGCACATTGAGAACACTCATATTTTTACCATATAGGTATTCAAGTTCATTTAAGCTGCTAGAGAAGAGACTTAGTAACGAGCAAATAATAAATAGTGCATTTGGAGTTAGAGATTTTGTTCTAAGACTAGGCATTTTTTTGAAGAATAGCATCGCTATTCCTCAAAAAAATAACGACGTCTTTGGGCAAAAGATCAGCTCCTAAATGC
>CALDTJ010000190.1 GCA_937924145.1 uncultured Saprospiraceae bacterium | reverse complement strand
ACCTCAAAACTCTTTTGCCCAACGAATGGCAAACCATCTTCCGTAATACCTTCGACGAAAATCATAAACTGATCGAATTTATCCCCTGTATAAAACTTTAAGGGCGTTGGTTGAGGCTCAAAAGTAGCATCGGGGTTCCAGTAAATAGTCGTTCTATAATCAGGTTTTCGCTTATCTGTCCCAGCTACCGCATAATCTGGACTATAAAAAGTTCTAGCTTTATGATACCCTGGATGATTAATCGTAAGAATACCAGGCGTACGGATTTTTTGCCCACCTTCACCAGGTTCTTTAGTAATAATAGTAATAACACCTCCATTGCCAGCCTCGCCATATATAGCCGTTTCACTTAATCCTCTTTTCACGTCAATCAAAGCAATAGTTGATGGATCAATAGACTCAGCAGTCAAGGCAGAAACAATCACTCCATTCAGTTCAATTGCAGCATAAGTGGGAATATTAATAGAACTTTGTGCCCTCAAGAGTACCAATTTACCTTGATCCTCGGTTTGAATAATTTGCACACCTCCAATTTTATTTCTGATGACCTCATAAACTGAATTATAGATCGCTCCTCCCGCTGTCAAATCTTCTGTGTATATTTTCTGAGAAGCATCCGAATAAAAAAGACCTCTATCTCTGAACATTTCTCTGGTCTTCAAGTCTCTTTTTTGCTTTTCCTCCAAACGCTTCGCCCTGACAGTAACTGCTGATAAGTCAATCGTCCATTCTGGATGATAAATAGTATCGACTTTTCGAATCCGATTCACTTCTTTGGCGAAAGAGATTTGCTGCGTCTTATTATAAGGTAAACCCCTCAATGAAATTGAGTCATTAAAGGCTAGTTCACGCAAGCTAAGCAATTCAAATCTCACGTTTTTGTTACCCGTTCGCTTTACTTCCCCTTCTTTTAGTTTACGTTTCTTTTTTCCACTATATACATTCCCTTGAATAAGAATCTCCGTACTATCTGGTAAATCAAAACCCTTAAAATAAAACAGCCCATCTTCATCGGTCGTCAAGTCCGTAGAAGTAAAATTCTGCTTATCTAAGATAGATAAATATACATCTCCTTTGACGGGAACATTTCGATTATTATCCTTCAGTATCTTCCCTGCAAAAGACATACTTTCTTCCGTTGGAAAAACAATAGGCGTCGTTTTTTCCTCCAAAACATCTTGCCAATTGAATCTCCTCCAGCCATGTGTCAACATCACGTAGTCTAACAAAGTCCTACTTTTGGTATCATCGGTTCTGAAATATTGATTAATATTATTGATGCGACCTTTTAAGTCAGATTGTAACAATAAATAATTTTTGAAATTAATACCCGTAGCTGTATTTACTCCAAAAACAGCTTGATTGTAAACAGAAATCGTAAAACTCCCTTTGGGAGTAACGCCTCCAATATTACCTGATATCTCCCCTTGCACTAACTCCTTTACCCCATAATTTTCTTTGGGCAAAGAAATATTTATGTTGACCTTCTCTTTTGTATTTCGATTAAAAATAAGGCGTTCACAAACGGGTCTGTTTTCAGCATCAAATAAAGTAAAATGCAATACCCCTGATGGAATCTCTTTTTTATCTAATAATAACTGAGTTGTCGATCCCTCTTTAAATTGCTGATTAAGAAAGGGTTGTCCTCTTAAATGCCCAACCAACGTACAGTTTTTTAATCCTTGATTTGTATTTGAAGCTAATCGCAAAGTAACTGTTTCAGCTTTGCGGTTATTAGCCTTCAAAAGGTAACCTGACTTTAGTGCTACAGGCAGTTCTATTATTTTGATTAAACCATTCCAATTGACTTCCGCTTGATATTTTTCTCCTTTTTTAGGTTGAAAATTGACCACACCGATACCTTCATTTAAAGATTTCAGAACTGCGATCTCTTCATTTTTACTATTTAGAATAGTTCCCGTAATATCAATTGGTTCACCTTTGCCATTCATCGCTTGAAACGCCACGGTCGAAGTAAGATTGTCTACTAATTGTCCGCCTTCTGGAAAAAACTGTACCGAGAAATTGGTTTGATCGCCCCTTTTTGTTCCTTTATTTAAAGGTTTTTCACCAATGATTTTTATTTCTTTTTGAAAAATATAGCCTTCATCAAAATTCTTTTGGTACTGGGTGTAAGCCCTTAGCAAAAACCGACCTTCTCCATATTCCCGTTCAATTGGAATGGATATATTAGCCATACCGTTCTTGATTTTTAAAATATAAGAGGCATGAAAAAAGCCATCTTCCGTGAGCCAATCCACATAGACTAAAGGGGTGCCATCAAAATATTGATGGGTTCTGCCGTTCACTAAAAAAACTTTCCCATAAAGGGTATCACCAGGTGCATAATAAGGTTGGTTATGACTGATATAGACTTTTTCTAAGTGATAAGCAGCTTGATGGTCCGTTAGCTTTTGATTAATAGATTGACCAAAAAGATTAATGGAAAAGATAAATGCAAGGCTTAATAATAGGTATTGTTTCATTTCAAAAGGGTGATTATTAATTGATCATATTTAAGTGCGGCATTCTAATTGGTAGAATAACAAAAACATCAAATTTGTTGTAGTTTTTTCGATCAATCCATAATATTTACTAATATTTTATCATTTACCATTACTTTCCTACATTTATTCTCAACAAAAACAATTTATATTTTTTAATATTTATCGTTTTTAAAGATAAATAAATCGTTAATTATCAAACAATTATCCACGATTTCAGTTAAAGCAAATGGTCTCAATAAAGAAATGAATAATGAATTAAAAGTATCATTTTTATAGTCTGTGACTTAGTCTTGCCAGCACTTGGAGTACTGACAAGACTATGCTTCGGCATTAAAAAGATAAAATTAAGCTAACAAATAACCCTATTTCAATCAGGTAGTTCCTGTTGAATACTCTATTTTATATGAGCCAAATTGACTTAAGCTACCAAAAACCATCGAAAGAAATACTGGATCTAGTTGAAGCTCCACTTCCCCCATTAGTCCGTATGAATACAGCAGGCACTACGGCTTTGCTACTTTATCGGCATGTTTACCAATCTATCACAGCATTATCAGAAAAAGAAATGCGATTGGCGGGATTACGGATCAATCCAATCACGAACGCTCCTAGTCGCCAACGCTCTTACTTTACATTTACCATAAAAGACATTGTCAATAATAAAGAATTTACGATAAATGGACTCCCCGAAAATGGTCAATTTAATAACTTTTCTTGGTCCTACGATGAATTAAAAGTAGCCTTTAGTAACACCACTACTGAAGGAGTAGAATTATGGCTATTAGACTTAGAAAAAAAGTCCGTCAAAAAGCTATCCGACGCAACAATCAACGCCAACATTGGGTCTCCTTTCATGTGGATGAAGGATGATAAACAATTGCTAGTCAGATTTTTACCGACAGATAAGCAGCCACTAATTGACACTGCGTCAAGTATCCCAACGGGGCCTACGGTATCTGTAAATGATGGACAAAAAGCACAGAACAGAACCTATCAAGATCTATTAAAAAACAAGGTAGATGAGTTTAATTTTGATCAATTGGCTCATTCTGAACTATATTTGGTTGACTTAGAAGGGCAAAAAAAATTATGGAAAGAAAAAGCCATTTATAAAAGTATTTACCCTTCGCCCGATGGCAATTATTTCTTGATCTCCACGATAGAAAGACCCTATTCTTACTTAGTACCTTATAACCGTTTTCCTTTTAAGACGATCATTTATGATAAGGAAGGCAACGCCGTAAAGACTATTCTTAAAGTGCCACTTATTGAAGATTTGCCTAAAGGGTTTATGGCAGTTCGGACAGGTATGCGGAATGTATTTTGGCGATCAGATCAACCTTCGAGTATCTACTGGAATGAGGCATTGGATGGTGGCGATCCTGCTAATTCGGTGGACTATCGAGATGCAGTTTACACCTTAGCCGCTCCTTTTAAGAATAGAAAAAAGTTATTATTAAAAACACAAAATCGTTTTAGTTTCATTAACTGGGGAAATGATAAAGTAGCAATAGCACACGACCGTTGGTGGAATACTCGAAATAGAAAAACGTACTTATTCAATCCGTCCAATAATCAACAATCCCCAAAGATTTTATTTGATAGAAATTATCAAGATATTTATAATGATCCTGGTAGTTTTGTGAGTAAAGAAAATGAGTACAGTCGCAATGTTTTAGATATTAACGATGATTTTGTTTATCTGATCGGGCAAGGTTACTCGGAAGATGGCGTACGTCCGTTCATCGACCGATTCAACTACAAAACACTGGAGACCAATAGATTATACCAAGCCGATGATATCAATCAAAGAGAGCGATTAATCGCTGCAATGGATGTACAAAAAGGCATTTATTTGACTCGTTTGGAATCGAAAAGCGATTATCCCAATTATCAATTTAGAAATGTATTGACAGGTGAATTAACGCCAATCACCGCTTTTAAAAACCCATTTGCAGCCATGCAAGAGGTTTATAAGGAAGTCATCAAATACGAACGACCTGATGGCGTAGAGTTGTCGGCTGAATTGTATTTGCCCGTTGGCTATGATCGTTCTACCAAAGAAAAGTTACCCCTCATCATGTGGGCTTATCCTAGAGAATACAAGGATAAAAATAGTGCGAGTCAGATTTCTTCTTCTAAAAATGATTTCACTTTTCCTTACTATGGTTCTCCGCTTTATTGGGTGATGAAAGGTTATGCCGTTTTAGATGATGTGGCTTTCCCTATCGTTGGTGAAAAAGAAGAAGAACCCAACGATTCTTTTATCAAGCAGTTGGTCGCCAATGCAAAGGCGGCTATTGATGCAGTAGACGAATTAGGCTATATCGACCGAAATAGAGTTGGTGTTGGTGGACATTCTTATGGTGCTTTCATGACTGCTAATTTACTGACACACAGCAACTTATTTGCAGCAGGCATTGCCAGAAGTGGGGCTTATAATCGGACCTTGACGCCTTTTGGTTTTCAATCAGAGGAGCGGACTTATTGGGAAGCACCTGAGGTTTATAATAAAATGTCTCCGTTCATGCATGCGGACAAAATGAAGACGCCAATGCTGATGATTCATGGAGAAGAAGATAATAATTCTGGTACTTATCCTATGCAAAGTGAGCGGTATTTTAATGCTTTAAAAGGTTTGGGTGCTACGGTTCGTTTGGTTATGCTGCCAAAGGAAAGTCATGGCTATGCAGCGAAAGAATCTATTCTACATTTGCTTTGGGAACAGGATCAGTGGTTGGAAAAGTATGTAAAAAATAAGGTAGAAACGGAGCAAGAAAAGGCGGCTATTCAGGCTACTGAGAATGCGGCTTGTACTTCGGAGTTGTTTAATGCTTTGGAGGATTAGTTGCGAATAACGGGGTCACTTCCAGTGCCCCCGTTATTTTTAGGGCAAAATTAGATGTTGACTTGTCTGATACGTGAAGGGGGTACTATCCCTACTGAATAACCACTCTTTTAGCTAATTCCTCTCCAGTTTCTAATCTTACTACACATAAATAAGTCGCCTTTGGTAGATTTGAGATAGGAATTTCTAATTGGGTACCACCTGCATTTATTACTCTATTATCGACGGTTTGGACTATTTTTCCATTCAAATCAAACAACTGAATTGTTACCTTAGATTGATTGGTTAAATTCACATCAAGCACCAAAAAATTGGTAGCTGGGTTAGGGAAAATGGTTGCGCTAAAGGCTAACTCATTTTCTATCTCACCGATAGGCGTAGTATTGCCCAATGAATAGCGGTATAAGCCTCTTCCGTAAGTAGCTGCTACCAAAGTCTGAGTTGGATTATGGAAATCTAAATCTGTGACGGGGACATTGGGTAAATTATCATTTAAGATCGTCCAATTTAAACCACCATTCTGAGATTCAAAAATACCTATGTCACTAGCTAAAAATAATTGATCCGTATTTTGTGGGTTGATGATAAGGTCATTTAGTGGAACGTCTGGCAAATTATTTGACAGGTCTTCCCAAGTCCCTCCATTGTCGCTTGTGCGATAGATTTGTCCGATATTTTCGCCAAAGCGATAGCCCGAAAAGATTGCATAAGCAACGTTGGCATCAATTGGATCAGTCACTACGGAAGTCACCCAACGGTTGGGTAAATCGTCAGATATTTTCGTCCAATTAGCCCCTCCATCTAGGGTATTCCAAACGTTTCCATCGTCTGTACCAACATAGATAATCGCTCCATCTACGGTAGAAACGTCAATGGTAGTAGTCGTACCAAAAGTAAGATTGCCAGCTACGGCTCCATTACTTAAGTCTGGACTTATTGCACGCCAGGATTGAGCATTATTAGTGGATTGGTAAATTCTTTGGGTACAATAATACAAAATATTCGTTTGGTTAGGATTGATGGCTATCGGCGTATTCCAATTATTACGATCATTCACGTCAACACCATTCAAGGCAGAAAAAAATCGATTGCCGCCATCTATTGAGCGTAGTAAATTTCCATTTTGTGATTCACCATAGATGCGATCACTATCTGTCGGGTCAACAATGACTCTAAAACCATCTCCAAAGAAGAGTAATTCCCAATCATTTACACCACCATTTAGGGTTCGATTCGTTCCATTATCTTGTGTACCTCCATAGAGTCTTTCTGGATTTAAGTGATCTATTTCTAGAGCATAAAATTGGGTAATTGGTAAGTTATTTTTCTTAGCAAAAGAAGTCCCTCCATCGTTACTAATATAAATTCCACCATCGTTTCCAGCCACTACAAAATCTGTATTCAGAGGGTGCATAAATACGCTGTGTTGGTCTACATGCATATTCCCTCCTACAATGTTAAAATTTTCACCACCATCGGTTGATCTTTCTAATGCAAATCCCGGAGCAAAAACCTTGTCGGTGTTAATAGGATCAATGGCAATTTTACCAAACCACCACATAAAAGGGACGCTACCTATTCGCCCTACTCGCTCCCAATTACTTCCTCCATTTATCGTTTTATAAATCCCTTGAAGGCTTCCTGATGTATTGGCGTAAATGGCCATTAAAACATTCGGATTAGCAGGCGCAATGGCTAAACCTATTCGCCCTTTTTGGGAACTCGCAGTAGGCAAATCATTGGTCAATTCGGTCCAAGTATCGCCACCATCTTCCGATTTGTATATTCCTGAAGTTGCCCCTCCATATTGTCGATTATTAGGTCGTCGAATTCGCTCCCACATAGCCGCATAAATAATGGATGGGTTTTGTGGGTGCATCACCAGATCAATGGCTCCCGTTGAATCCGAACGAAAAAATACTTGTTCCCAATTAATTCCACCATCTTTACTACGATAAACCCCTCTTTCTTGGTTATTTTCAAATAAATGCCCCATCGCAGCGACAAATACTTCATCAGAATTTTGTGGATTGACAATGACTTTTCCGATACTTCCAACATCTTCCAATCCTTTCCATTCCCAATTTTCACCTTCATCCGTTGATTTATAAACCCCTACTCCATCGTAAGCTAATGAACCTCCGCCTGCATTGGCCTCGCCTGTTCCTACGTACATTGTTCGGTCCGTTCCAATTGCCATATCACCGATAGATAAACTCGCTGCCTCATCAAAAATAGGTTGCCAGTTATTGCCTTTATCCGTTGATTTGAAAATTCCGCCCGATGCTGCACCGACAAAAATAGTGTTCAAATCGTCGGCAAACATTTCAATATCGGTTACTCTTCCACCAATATTGGTTGGACCTGCAAATTGCCAATTATTTGCTCGTTTGTTCCCTGTTCTTTGCTTATTTTTTAGTCGGTAGGCAAGTGCTTTTTTGTAGGCATCCTTATCTATTTTCCCGTAAGGGTAAGTTCGTTGATGGTAGAAATAATCGTTTGGAATGAGCTTACTTTCGGCAGATTCTTCTGCTATAGCGTCAGGTTGGTAGGCGATATTTTTTATTACCCAAAGTGCAATAACTGAACTTATTATTAAAAAGATGAGCCTGTTTTTTTTGAGCATAATTATCTTGTTGATGGATGTGCTTAAAGTTTCAGAGTCACTGAAAGTGCCCCCGAAACACACTACGAAGATAGATAATGCTCAAACAAAAGCAAAGTGGATGGCTAATCTCCCTTCTGTATTTGATTTGATTAGCCATTCACCTTACATTATCGCACCTTCCCAATCGGAATACTAATACTCAACCAAGGAATAAGCGCAAAATCGCCTATTTCTGGTATATAAAACCCGCCATAATCAATCGAAATTCTTTTCCCTATAAATCTTCCTCCTAAGGAAAAAATCGGGATAGTCTCAAAACCTGTAGAAAGAATATAATTCTCTGTGACAATATACCCTCTTTTCCCTGTTCGAATCATACCAGAAATGCTGAAAGTAGGACGCTCTGCAAATTCTCCGTCCACAAAGCCGTAACCAACACCGATTGTCAAATTTTTATTCCGATTACCTAAAGTTAGGTTACCAAAACCATAACCAAAACTAGTATTGAAATCAGTACTAATTGTTGTACCGACTAACCCACCTATACCAAAATTCACTTTATCGGACTCTATGGGTAAACTTATTTTTGGTGTTAGCCATATAGGTGTGGTAGAACCTGCAAATAGAAAAAGTGGGACGGTCCCAATCCCTAAAGAAAAGTGATCGCTCAATCCAATATCAAAATTATTAACAAATATCCAAGCATTTTGATAATAGGCCTCCCCTTTTCGTAGATTATAGCCTGAATTTCCAATAAAATAACGAAAGGCCATCGGATTCTCGGTCCACAAAAGACCATTGGTAGATGCATCACTAATCAATTCTTCTCGTCTTTTAATTTGATTTTTTCGGATGGTAATTACCCCAATTGTTGCCGTTTTGAACTTGATGGTTGATTCGGTTTCCGATAGAATATGCCCGACAAATTCATTGTCATCTAAAGTCGTTATTTGCCAGATGGTCGTTGTGTCAGACAGTTGTGCGGTAGCATAATTGGAGCATAGTAACAAAAAGGAGCAGTTCAAAAGTAGTTGAGTTAATTTTTTCATTTAAACAGATTTATGGGTGATTAATATAACAGTCTTTAGTAGTGTTTATGCTAATTTTATTCGTAAGCAAGTCTTTTCAGCACTCGAATGCTACGGTACCGACACAGATCGGCAAGCTAGTAATTAATCCCGTTAGGGATTGTATATTGGTAGAAAAGATACAATTTGACCATTTTCCTTGCGCCTTTAGGTGCAATATATATTATATAATGTACCTAAAGGCACATTCAGAACGGTCAATTCTACGTTATTCCTACCAATCTAAAGTACCTAAAGGCACTTTTTAAGCATTTGCCCATCTGTGTCGGTATGGTAGCACTGTAGTGCTGGAAAGACTTGCCTAAGAAAAAAATTAGAATAAACACTACTTAGTAACGAGTAAATAATAACTCAGTCATTTCCTAGCTATTCTTTTGCACAATAACGTCGTTATTTTTATCAGCCATAGCGATGCTATGTCCTCAAAAAATGCCTAGTTCTTGCACAAAACCCGCTCGACTGCGCAGCGGG
>CALDTJ010000189.1 GCA_937924145.1 uncultured Saprospiraceae bacterium | reverse complement strand
CCATATGAAATTTAGATTTTTTCGATAGTTTTCTTTAAAAATTTGTTGAATAGTCCTTCTATTGAAGAAATTTTTAGAGGAAAATAGCGGAAAAAGATATTTTCAGATGGTTATAATTTAAAGGGTAACAAGTCTATTGATTTCAAAGTATGAGAAAACGACCTACTTTGAATACTATAAAAGCAAAACCTACACAAATCTCCGATGAAATTGGAGTTGAAAACCTGTCATCCATTTATGAACCTACAATCAATTAAGCAAAGATATGGCATCATCGGACGGTCCGAAGGCTTAGACAGAGCCTTAAGTACGGCAGTTCGAGTTGCGCCAACCGACCTTTCCGCCATGATAACGGGAGAAAGTGGGGTTGGAAAAGAAGTCTTCTCCAGAATAATTCATCAACTAAGTCCAAGAAAACATGAGAAATTTATAGCGGTAAACTGCGGCGCTATACCCGAAGGAACCATCAATTCAGAATTATTTGGTCATGAAAAAGGGGCCTTTACAGGTGCAACAGGTGAGCGAAAAGGATATTTTGAGTCGTATAACAAAGGCACTATTTTTCTGGATGAGATAGGGGAAATGCCTTTAGAAACACAAGCTTTCTTGTTAAGGGTTTTAGAATCAGGTGAATATATCAGAGTCGGTTCTTCTAAAGTGCTGAAAACGGATGTGCGCGTAGTTGCAGCAACCAATGTTAATTTAAAGGATCGCATTAAAAAAGGAAAATTTAGAGAAGATTTATATTATCGGTTGAATACCGTACCAATAATTGTCCCGCCATTAAGAGAACGACAAGAAGATATTTACCCATTATTTAGAAAGTTTTCAACTGATTTTGCTGAAAAATATCGGATGGATTCCATTCGTTTGGATGAAAGAGCAAGGTTGTTGATTGAAGGGTATACTTGGCCTGGTAATATTCGACAATTAAAAAATATAGCAGAGCAATTATCGGTCATGTCAGAGGAGAAAAATATTTCTGCCGAAGACCTAGTAGATTTAATGCCGAGTATTCTGAATAGGAATTTACCGTCCTTATCAGGAGAGAAAGGAGGGAGCGGAACAAGTTTTGAAGAAAGAGAGATTTTATACAAGCTCCTTTTCGATATGAAACAAGATCTGAACGATTTAAAAAGACTAGTCGTAGGTTTAGTGAATACGAATGATTTGCGAATGCCAGAAATGTCTAACCTACCTCAACTACCACCTTCATCGGGAGCAACTGAACGTTTTACACGGCCTGTTGAAGCTCCAAGAAATTTCAATGATTTCATTATTGAAAACCCTGATAATCAAGATTTTGTAGATGATACAGGACGACCTATTTTATTAGATAATAATCGACCTATTTCAAATTATAGTAGGGCAGAGGAGGTAGAAGAGAATTTATCTTTAGCAGATAATGAAAAAGATTTAATCCAAAAAGCATTGAAAAAGCATAAGAACAGAAGAAAAGATGCAGCAAGCGAATTGGGTATCTCTGAACGGACTTTATACCGTAAGATTAAGGAATACGATTTGTAATAATCAGTTGTCGGTTATCAGTTGCAATTAGATGACAACCGACAACTGATAACCGACAACCGAAAGATATGAAAATCACAAAATGGATCATTCTCGCCTTAGTAGCCTACGCCCTTAACGGCTGCTACACGTTCAAAAGTGCTGGTATACCTGCTGGTATGGAGACCTTTTATATTGCAGAAGTTGAAAATACGGCTGCTAATGTAGTAGGTACGCTCGCCTCTAACTTTCAGTTGAAATTGACCGACAAAATTAGAACAGAAGGGAAATTGACGCCAACCGAATACGAACCACACGTTCAATTTGAGGCAACTATTACAGGATTTAATGTTACTTCCGTTGCACCCGAAGAAGGGCAAACGACTGCTTTTAATAGATTGGATATAAGGGTTCAAGTTAAGTTCACGAAATACTTTGATGTAACTTTTGAAGATAATAATTATTATAATCCGAACCCAGATGATGATCCGAAGAAAAATTTGATTTGGACCAATACATTTGGCTTTTTTGAAGATTATGCCAGTGATGTCAATTTATTAGATGTGCAGGATGGGCTGATTGAAAATATTACGGATCAGATTGTGGAGGATATTTTTAATAAGGCTTTTTCTGATTGGTAGGCGGATTTTAAGAGAATATATTATTTTTGCGTATAGATCAGTTGTCCTTCATTTATCCGCTGTATAGAAAATAGACAACGGATAAATGAAGGACAACTGATTTACACGCTGATAAAAATAGTTTTATTTTAAAACATCCAATAATCATTTTAGTTAGCAATAAAAAACGGGCTGAATTCAACCGAACTCAGCCCGTTTTACATATCTATAAACCAGCAACTAGTAACTAGCAACCAGCATACTATTTCTTCTTCTTAGCCGCAGCTTTTTTCTTTCTTTTCTTAGGCTTGGCAGCCTCCAATGCGCCTGGTAACTCTTCTTCAATAATCGCTTTTACATCTTCTAAAGTCAATTCTTTAGCCTCTTCGGAAGTCATTTTACCATCTGCACCTTTTGGTAATTTCACATTGAGTTTGCCAAACTTGATGAATGGTCCCCAACGGCCGTTTTGGACAGAGATTTTTTCTTCTTCCCAGTTATTGACATATCGATTCGCCTCTTTTTCAATTTTAGCGGCAATCAAATCATGTTGTTCCTGAGTCGTTAAATTATCTGGATCAAAACGCTTTGGAATATTGACAAAGAACTTGTCCCACTTCAAGAATGGCCCAAATCTTCCTTTTCCTTTTGTATAAGGAATACCTTGGTAGGTACCAATTGGTTTTTCTTCTTCTAATTTGGCATCAATCAATTCCTGCGAACGCTCCAAAGTGATCGTCATTGGATCTTCTCCTTTTGGAATGGATACGTACTTATCACCGAATTTGACATAAGGACCGAAACGTCCAATTGCCACAGTAACCATCTTATCCATATATTCCCCTAAATCCTTAGGTAATTGGAATAGATCAATCGCCTCATCAAAGGTAATGGTCTCCAAAGACTGACCTGGTCGTAAGTTAGCGTACTTAGGCTTTTCGCCTTCTTCCAACTCATCAGGGGCACCAATTTGAACCAAAGGACCGTAGCGAGACATTCTTACTAGTAAGGTTCTACCAGATTCTGGATCCTTGCCTAGTTTCCGTTCACCAGAGGCTCTATCTGCATTTTCTATGGTATCCGTTACTGTTTCGTGAAAAGGCTCGTAAAAATTCTTTAGAGTCGTCGTCCATTCCTCGTCACCATCGGCAATCTTATCAAATTTATTTTCGATTTCGGCGGTAAAACCGTAATCCATAATATTTTTGAAGTGCATATCTAGAAAATCCACGACAATCTTTCCAATATCCGAAGAATACAATCGGTTAGACGTAGAACCCGTTATTTCCGTTTCTGTTCGTTTGCTCAATTCGCCTTTTGATAAAGTCAAAACGGTATACGCTCTTTCTACACCTTCTCGGCTTTCTTTAGTAACATAGCCTCTTTTTTCCTCCATTATTTTGCCAACCGTTGGCGCGTAAGTAGAAGGACGTCCGATGCCCAATTCTTCTAGTTTCTTTACCAAACTTGCCTCCGTATATCTAGATGGGGGACGTGTATATCGCTGTAAACCAGTCATTTCATTCAAGTCAAGTAGTTGCCCTAAACGCAATGGAGGCAATACACCGTCTACTGCATCTTCTTCCTCGTCGTCAGTAGATTCGATGTAAACTTTTAAGAAACCGTCAAAAATTAGCACCTCTCCAATAGCCGTTAAAGCTTGATCTTTTATGGTTGAAATATCAATTTTTACCGTTGTTTTTTCAATCTCTGCATCTGCCATTTGAGATGCCATCGTTCGCTTACGAATTAGATCGTATAGTCGTTGTTGATCTCTATCTTGGGTAACAACTTGTTGGGCTACATAGGTCGGACGGATGGCCTCGTGCGCCTCCTGTGCTCCTGCTTTCTTGCTCTTGTATTGACGAGTTTTGACATAATCTTTGCCAAAATCCTTCTCAATCGTATCAGAAATATCTGAAACGGCCAATTCACTCAATGCCGTTGAGTCCGTTCTCATATAAGTAATAAAACCTTGTTCATACAGACGCTGTGCATTCTGCATGGTTCGCTTTACGCCAAAGTTTAATTTTCTACTTGCCTCTTGTTGTAAGGTAGAAGTAGTGAAAGGTGCAGCAGGCTTTCGTTTTCGTGGCTTGACATCTACTTTACCAATCGTGAAGTTAGCTGACTGACATTTGTCTAGAAATGCTTGTGCCTCCGCTTCTGTTTCATACCGCACAGATGATTCTGCTTTTAAAGCGACCATCTTTCCCTGCGCATTTTTTACATCAAAAACTGCGGAAATTTTAAAATATGGGGAAGTTTTAAATTGTTCAATTTCTCTTTCTTTCTCAACGACCAACTTTACCGCTACGGATTGCACCCGACCTGCTGATAATTGACCTCTTACCTTTTTCCAAAGCGTTCCTGATAATTCAAATCCGACTAATCTATCTAAAATCCGTCTTGCCTGTTGAGCATTTACTAGATTCAAATCGACCGTTCTTGGTACTTGAATGGCTTTTTGAATAGCTGGTTTAGTAATTTCACGAAACACAATACGCTTGGTGCTGTGCTCGTCCAATCCCAACTCTTTACATAAGTGCCAAGAAATAGCCTCTCCCTCACGGTCCTCATCCGTCGCTAACCAGACTTCATCAACCTTTTTGACCCAATCCTTTAAATCTTTGACAATTTTAATTTTATCAGGCGAGACGATATAATTTGGTTTGAAATTATTCTCAATATCTACGCCTGCATTATTTTTTTGCAAATCTCGAATATGACCCATGCTGGATTTAACCTTGAAGTCCTTACCGAGATACTTTTCAATTGTCTTAGCTTTTGCAGGTGACTCAACAATTAAAAGGTTTTTTGGCATAATTAATTATTTTGAAAATCGATCTGCTATACATATATATATAGTGACACCGAAAAATGTGTTATTAATATTAAAAAATGGAATTGTGCTTACTCGTCCTTAACGGTAATCATTTCAGAAAAGTTTTACCAAATCAACTGCAAATGTATAAATTTTGAACTTCTAAAGAAATTTAATTTAATTTTCTAATAAGAATTAGCCTTAGATTGGAAGGTTTTGCGAATAGAAAACGGATGGATATTTTTAATTTTAAAAGCTTGGAAATCAATTTGTTATAAAGAATTATTTTTAGTAATTTTTAAGGAGTTAAATTTTTTTTTATTTTTTTTTTGGCTATCTACTCAATAAATACCCAAATTCTCGTAATCGAGCCTTGAAATTTGATAGTTTCTTTTTCTCTACCAAAATGTGGTATCCTTCTGCTTTATAACAAATATTTTTCAGTTTACTATCTCTTGCAATTAGCTTTATTAGATCTGGACTATCGGCTGGAATTTTGAAAACAACCATATCTGAAACCATTTCCAGAGGATCAATTTTCTTGTTCAGTTGTTCAAAAAAATGAACCCAATTAGGCGGCAGATCGTCCGTTACTGCCTGTTTGAATAATCTTATTTTATCAGCCAATTCTCTTTTATCACCTATGCCCGACAGAAAAATAGCATAATCTGTTCTAAATCGATTAGGTGTTACTTTTTCTGTAAAAGGTTCTAGAATAATAGCAGCAGTTGGATCATTTTTATTAGAAATAATCGTCAAAGAATCTTCCGATAACTCAATTTTGGCTTGACCAATACCTTCGGGTTGTTCATAATGTGTTTTTTGACCAGAGACATAAGCCCCTAAACTGGTTAGTCGAATATATTTCAACCCATCATACGGAGAATCACAGGTTTCTCCCATTACCTCCCCATCAATTTCGTCATAAGCCAAATCCAATAATCCGAAAGCAGCGAATAGAAAAAAAGTACCCCTTAAAGTAGGAAAAGTGATGGCTTGGTCATAGCGATCATTATCAATATAGTGTTTGGATTCATTATAAGTATACCGCTCATATTTGACCATTGCCTCATATTCATAGTACAATTTATTCCTTGCCGTGTATCCTTTAACTGGACGAATATCTACAAAACTAAATTTTAGAAACCGATAAATATTATCAATCGAAACCCAACCATTTTCTGGCAATTCGCTCAACAAATGGACGAAGTGATGCTCTACTTTTTCGGTGTAATATTCATCGGTGTGCCCTGTGCCTTTCAGATGGGTCAATAACTTATAAACCGTTTTGTAATTATTATTATAGTAGCTTTGAATCAACATTTTGATCAAAACCTCCGCATTTGAACTGGTACTTGCAGTGCCTAAAGTTGAGATTAAGCCCGCCAACAAATTAGAACGCATTAAACCAACTATTTTTGTTTTATCTTCAGGATAAAACTCGCTGAGATTTAATTTACGTTTCATTTTACCTAGCGTACTAATCGCAGGTTTTCCCTTGGCAGAAACTTTTATATTTCCTTGCTGTGTGTATGCCTGTAAACGAGGTAGTTCTAATAAAATATCCATTTCCCCCCGATCATAGAGATAATCTGTTTCTTCTATTTCAGCAACAGGTTTTAAAACAGATCCTGTCGGTGCATCGTAATAAATATTGATAATTCGTCGAACAGAAGGCTCTATATATAAGATGTATTCAGGCTTGCGTAGGGTAGAGTAGCGGTGTACATTGACATGCCGGAAATACCTAAAATCTTCTTTTAGAATAAATTGTTCGTAGCCACTATAGGTACTTTTTTTGACATCAAATAATGGAATACCTAGTCGCTTTTCTATATCTTGTTGCGTCAATTTTTCCTCCCAAACCAATTCATCTAATAATCTAGCGGTGTGCTCGGGTAATATACTTTTAAATGCCTCAAAAAAGTTTTTATCCAAATAGGGTAGTGTGACAAATAAGGCTAAATCGCGTTTAGTCCAACTGCTTTGAGTCCCGATCAAAATGATTTTATCTGGCACTTCATCTCCCATCAACAATTTCATGTGCGTTTGCACAAACTTCCTAGTCAAGTCCAGAAAACTCTCTTTCATATCCGCCATCGTATACCCCTTTTCAAAGGCATCTGCTACTAATTCATGTTGATTGGCTACGTACATTATTTAATGAAAATGAAAATTTTTAATGAAAATGAAAAGCTAGACCACGGTTTACTCCTAACTTCTTAGAATACTAATGCTTTGTTTCAAAAGTTTTGATTGATAACCACGAAGTGGTTTAACCCGAATAGCCCCGAATGAAATTCGGGGAAAATGATTAAACAATAGATGTGCAACCACGGAGTGGTTGAATTTAATTCGTTCATATTCAACCACTCCGTGGTGGGAAAGAAGAGATTATTTTCTATCCCCGAGTTGCACTCGGGGCTATTCATGTTCAACCACTTCGTGGTTTAGGTAATAAATTGATTGAAATTTTAGAAGATAAAGTCGTCTAAAGAGTATAATTAAATTAGCCTTACTAGAGAATTAGAAAAGCTATATACAAATATTTATTTCTCCAAATAATCCAAAATCCCATTTTTGTTAGCATCCACCAAACCTTCCTTCTCATCGGAAATACCATCACCATCAAAATCTCGAATTAAGACTTTGCCGCTACCAGTTATTTCATAAGGATCAGTTTTTAATAGTGCTTTACAGCCGCCACATTCGCCTATATTTCGAATATCTCTGGAAAATTTATGAAGGAAGGGTTCGTACTTTTCAGTATCCGTTACTGCTAGATTTTTAGTTTCATCTGGATCTATATTATAATCATATAACTCATAAAAATTAGGTCGTCCTTTTTTGACCCATTCGATATAGCGCATCCCATCTTTCATACGATAACCATATCCCATTCCTCTTTGCCCTCTGTAAACGGTAACGGCACCCATTTTTATCTGAGCCTCTGTATTTTTTAAAATCGGCACTAAACTTCTACCTTTTATCGGTCTTCCTGAATTAGTTGTAGCATTTTCAGGCTGCTCAGGAATAGATAGCCCAGACAATTCACATAAAGTAGGGTAGAGGTCGATGGTAGAAACAGGAGAGTAGGTTTTACCTGTAATAGCTTTTGTAGCAGGATTGTAAATCATCAATGGAGCAGACGCCGCTATTTCTAAAGCTGAATGTTTATTCCATCGACCATGTTCTCCAAGAAACAGTCCATGATCACTCCATACAACGATGATCGTATTTTCTGATAAATTCAATTTTTCTACCTCATCAAGTACCTTCCCAACTTGTGCATCAACAAACGAAGTTGCTGCATAATAGCCCCGTTTTAGTTTCAATTGATATGATTCATCAATTAATTTAGTATTTGGGTCAATGTGCGCTTTCACATCCTTGCCGTGAATAGCATATTTTTTTAAATCTTCCCGACCAATAGGAGCATTTTGATTTTTAGCCACTTCAAATTGAGTATT
>CALDTJ010000188.1 GCA_937924145.1 uncultured Saprospiraceae bacterium | reverse complement strand
TATCGAATTATGAACAATCCAATTAATATTCAGAAAGTTGATTTTGTAATGCTTGGTTTAAAATCGGGTATTTATTTATTTTCAATTGCTTTAGTTTTATTGCTTATGTCTTTTACAAGTTGTTCGCCTAAGGAAAAAAAGCTACAAAAAATGGAAGATGCTGCAACGATCATTACTTATACCAAGGAACGAGGTCGAGGTACCAAAAAACCGATTTATAGCCTAGAGATATTAACATCTAAGGCATTGAAATATACGGGTATCTTGAATGTTCCAGTTATTGGTGAGCGAATTATTGCTATAGAGGACGCCGATTTTGAAGCTATTTTAAAGGAGGTCAAAGCTAGCAACTTCGAAGATTTCGAAACGACTTATAAGGGAAAGATGCGAGATTTGCCTTTGACTTCTATTACTTACAAAGGACACAAAGTAACTTATCAGGAGGCTGTTTGTCCTAAGCAATTAGGAGTACTGGCTGAAATGATCGAAGGTCTAATTGATGTAAATGGATTAGAGTAAGTCTGCTTAGATGTGTCAGGTTTTTAAAATCTGACACATTTCTATACCCTCAGCATCCATTCTCAGTGTTAATTAAAAAACCAATTTTCTCCAAAAGCTATTCAATTTATTTTGTAAAGCTGTTGCTTGGCTATTGAATGTATGGTTTTGTTCAGTTGTTATTTTATTAAGTAAAGTTTGAAACTCGTTATTAGTTTCTCCTGCCGACAATTGGGCAATTCCTTGATGCCATTCGGCATCTTCCATATACCTCAAATCATTCAAAATCTGGACTTTTTTAAATTGGTTAGCTGCTTTAGAAAAATCTTTATTTTTTAATAAGGTATGTCCTAAATAAAATTGTGCTTCAGCGTATCGAGGATCATCTACTACAATCCCTTGAAAAAACGGAATAGCTTTCGAGTAATCACCTGAATTATAAGCAGTTATCCCCTCTAAAAATGGATGCAGCGTATTTGAATCAGATCGAACATTTGGCATATTACATCCGTCATAAATACCTTCACTTAGTGCCGAATCTGAATAATTATTCCCTGCCCAACTCATTCCAAAAAAGCCTAATAATAAGGCAATACTAACTGCTGCAGCCAGATAAATTCGTAAAATTCTCATTTTAGCTACTGGCTTATTTTTTTTGATAGACACCACATTAGTCCCCTCCTCTAGCGACTCTTCCGCTCGTAAATTTTCTAATTCTATTCTTAAATTATCTTCAATTAATAATTTAATGGCGTCATTGGTTATACCAGAGTTATCTACTGCGGCGGCTAACGCAGTATCTTGTTCAATAGCTGCATCGAAGGCTTTTTTTTCTTGCTCGCTCAATGTTCCATTGAAGTATTTTTCTATTTTATCCAGTAGTTGATCGTCCATGATCCATCCATTTTTGTGTTATTACTTCGAGGGAATGAGGTGATGAGGTATGAGTGCCAACCTCCTACCAATCTACATTTTCACCCATTTTTGTACCTGCCAAATACCCTCACTCGATAAAACCTTTAATAAATAACTTCCTGCTGGGTAAGTACTGATATCAAGACTCAACTTGGAATCATTTTGTAGGAATACTTCAGCGATTTTTTGACCTACCATATCTATTACCTCTACCTTAGAAAATTCTTTTTCAGCATTGATAAATAGTTGGTTATGAGCAGGATTAGGAGATAGAACTATCTCAAAATCTGCAGTAATAATGTCAATACTAGTTGTCATTGGTCGAGCAATTATCCTCACATCATTTGCAACATTGATACTTCCATTAGTGGACATGCCTTCTTTAATCGTATAAATTTGATCTACACCCATTTGATAAAATCGATCAATATGACCTGAAGACCAAGTGATAATTAAAGAATCTAACATTTCGTTTTGTGCCATTCCTATATGGTGCAAAGCAGAATTTTGTCCTAAAAATCCATAACCACAGTGCGTAAATTTAGATTGGTAAAGATCACCTACATAACTTTCTATTTTAGCACCAATTCCATCTCTATTACTAAGTACTCCTTCTAATTTCAGCTTTATCCAATGATTATTAGTCGGAGTATTATTTTCCCATAGATTGAAATCAAAAGGCGCATTATTTTGCACCATAATGTCTAGTCTCCCATCTAAATTAAAATCTGCAATCGCATTCGTAAAACTAGGAGTTGTGTCTTTTTCGAAACCTTCTTTGATAATTTCGAAATATTGTAAATCAATATTTTCATAAAAATGAACACCTTTGATAATTGGATCAATCCCATTTCCACTGACATATAAATCTAAATCTCCATCATTATCCGCATCAAAAAAGTTAGACCCCCAACCCGTTCCACCTAAATATGTCACCCCTAATTCTTCTGCAACGTCTTGAAAAGTGATGGCTAAAGGATCACTATAAGCCCCTTCATTCATCAGCAATTTACTCCCTACTGGTGTATTCGTTACATATATATCAGTCCAACCATCATTATTGACATCAGCCGTATTAGAACACATACTATTCATTCTAGCGTTAGTCTTCGTTAATTCGCTTACATCAAAAAAAGTCCCGTTTCTAATATTTTCGTAGAGGGTGTTGAAAGTCAATTTATCATTCGCCGTGTGAATATCAGGCCATTGATCATTATTATAGTCAAAAAAAGTAGATTGGAAAGGTAGTCTATCGTCATTGCCCATTTTTGCGAACTCTGTGACTTCTGTAAATGTCCCATTTGCATTATTTTTAAAAAGTCGATTCCCTCCTCTAGTCGATCCTGAGTCATAATTTCGGAAATTGCACAGTAAATCTAACCAACCATCCCGATTGTAATCGCCCCAACAAGCACCATAAGCTGCATGAACTTCCATAGGCAAGCCAGCATCGGCTGTCACTTCAGTCATTTTCAAATCACCATCATTTCGATAAAGTCTGTTATGCCCCCAATATCCCGCCACAAACAAATCTGGATCTCCATCATTATCATAATCTGCCCAAAGAATTTGCTTGGCCTCTTCTCGATTATCGACTAAAGGATCAATTTTATCAAAACTAGTTCCATTATTAACATAGAATCCTAACATTCGACCTTTGTTGGTCGCTAAGGTCAAATCATCTAATCCATCACCTGTAAAATCATAAACGCTTACCCCTCCACCAATGGAAATTGCTTGGTTGGCGTGTTGCACATTTTTAGCTAAAGCGACTTCTTCGAAGGCTATTTGAGCGTAGGAAAAGGTTGGTAAAAGCAACAGGAAGAAAGCTACCGTAACCAAGAATTGGCATATACAGTATATAGAAACACTAAAGTGTTTACTTAATTTAAAATTAGTTAATCTCACGTTTATTTTTGTTATAGCTAAATAATCAAGGCATTATTGGAAAATAGAGTAACCGTCTATTTTTGGATAATTACCTTTAGCATAACAGTTTTGGGTAATTTAAAACGAGTAGTTGGGTACTATTTTCGCTTAGAGTTGTATAGAAAATCAATATAGCCTAGTTGGTTCTAGACGGTATAGATATGTCAAATTTTCGAAAAAATGGTATATCTTAACTTTCTACACAACTCTACAACAAGTCTAAAATAAAATCTAATGTACTAATATTTTCTCGATAACTTGATTGGAAGTACTTAAAAAATATACACCAGAAGAAAGTGAATTTACATCAAGTACGGTCTTATTAGTGTCTTTGTTGATAGTCAATTGCAACCGACCTAAATAATCGTATAAATATAAGGTTTGAGCATCGTTTCCTTGCCAATCAATCGTTAATAAATCAGCTACAGGGTTAGGATAAACTTTAATAAAATCTGTATCCTCTAATTCAGCCACATCTACACTCAAAGTCCCACAAAACTCCGTATCTGGATTTAATTCTATAAACCCTTTACCAGTCATATCTCTTCCAGAAAAAGCAGGATGATCAGCAGGATATCGAGTCATTCTAAAAGTCAAATTATTAGATAATTCAATAGACATATCTCCTTGTGGAACAGGTTGGCCTGCTTTTAAAGGCGTAAAATATTCCCATATTACTTGGTCGTCAGGATTAATTTCGTAGGAATAGCCTCTACGACCAGAACAAAATAGTACATTATCATTCGGTAATACTTGAAAACTAGATACAGAGTTAGAGGCCGCTCTAAGTTCTGATTCATTTTGAGGATGTTTATAAATTTGCTCAAAATTGTTAGGCATAAAAGTGCCTTCTGATAACTCGTAATTGTTGGTCGCTGTATTAAATGCGGTATTAATTACATTTCCAGTAGATAAGTTAGTCGCTAATCTATTATTGAATAAGGCAATACGTCCAAAATGCTTATCTCCATCTTCTGCCTTCGGGTCAATCCAATGGGTATCATGCTGGAAGAAGAACTTTTTATCATCAATCGTGCCTTGATTATAAGCCATTGGATTCCCCCAACGGAACAATAAATCTCCTCCTTTATTACTATTTCCACCTTCATGTTGAGTAGCCTCTTCTCTAGTCGTAGAGTGATCTACTACCCAAAGTTCATTGAAATAAGGGATACTCAATACAAATTGATCTAAAGTCTCATTATAATCAATCGCATTAATGTGCAGCCAATCTGGATGCCCATCATGTTCATCATAATTGATATTGATTAGCTCTGGATGGTCTGCTACTACCCCGTAATTGGCTTTAGTAGAATCAAAATCTTGGACTAAATGATCCCAGACACTCCATTCCCAAACAATGCTGTTAGTATTCGGATTCCATTCCAGAATTCTTTCTGACCAGACTTCGCCTTGACTTAATAAACTAGTATCTCGTCCCGCAGCGTATGCCTCTTCTCCTGTTTTTAATTCCCATGCAATCATCAATAGATTTCCATTTGGCAAAGGAGCCATATCATGATGTAGGCGGAATTGCTCGTTATTTAACGTGTAACTAGCAAGCAACTCATTATCCCAAGTTCTTAATTCAACGGTTTCACCACCACCACCTGCCCAAATTCGGTCATTTACAGCAGACGTAGACAATCTTTTTGCTTTAAATAAGGTACCATCTTCATTTAGATAGGCCATATTTCCTGGTCGGAAATTATCTGCATCGTCCCAAGAATGGGCTATTTCCCCACAATTATTTAGCAAATAAACGGTCGATTGATTATGCGGATAAATAAGGTTAAATCCTTCGTAGGCTTTGGTAGGATTATTAGATAAAAGGCCTACTGTATTTTGTGCTAAAAGTGGAATGCCACTAAAAAGTATTGCTAAAAAGTATATAGGTAATTGTTTAATCATACTAAATCATTTTAAACTAGTGCTTTGTTTCAGAAATTTGAGTTAACAATTGACCACAAAAACCACGAAGTGGTTGAATACGAATAGCCCCGAATGAAATTCGGGGAGTAGATAATAACCCATGATTTTACAACCACGAAGTGGTTGAATATGAACAAGTTAAGTTCAACCACTTCATGGTTGTCGCTTGCATGAATATTTGGTATCCCCGAGTTGCACTCGGGGTTAATCAAATTCAACCACTTCGTGGTTTTTGAAGTCAATTAAATACTTAAATTCTATTTATAATGCACTAGTCCTTTCTAAAGAAAAAAGAATGCTATTGAAGGTGCAAATTTACATTTATCTGCTCATCACAAGTATTGCTAAATGTAAAATTAAATAAAATGTAGTCCCTGTTACACTAAAAAAGCCATATTCAAATTTTCATTCGAATATGGCTTAATATTTTAGAAGACTAGATTATAAAATCTTTGTCTTTTCTTGCATTGATAGCTTACTCAGCTAAAGTAAATGGCCAAGCACCTGATGGGTTTGTAATGAACGTTTGTCCAGACTCACCGTAAGTGTTTTCCCAAGCAATTCTCCATACCGCACCGTCAATATCTGAATCATAGGTCCAAGTATCACCAAATGAATCAACAAATCCAGTGAAAGATACTACCGTACAAACTTCCGTAAAGGTTAAAGTTGGTTGATCGGCAGTTGATCCATAACATGGACCATAAGCACCAAATGAGAAGTCGTTAAAAGTATAAACACCTCCTCCTAACGCAACGATATCAACTGTACCATCTGGAACTGGTCCTGATCCACACCAAGAATCATCACTTGTGTGTGCGAAAGATCCTGCTAAATCAGAAGGACAAGCAGCAGGCATCGTGAAGTTAAAGAATCCACGGAAAGCCGCACCATTAACTGTTGCAGAAGAGTTAGATGCAGTATAAGTAGCACCTTCTGAAGTAGTTACAGAACCAACTAATCTAAAGTTATCACCTGCTAATACCTGATCAGCAGTTGTTCCAGCAGCAGCAATTACTTCTGGTCCAGTGATGGTGATATTAGATAAACCTTTGTGACCTGTAGCAGTTGTTTCAAACTCGCTAGAAGACCAAGAACGGAACTCAATTGGTCCTGCACTGTTATCTCCATTTGATGGGTTGTTGTCATCATAAATCAACTGTAATCGGTACTCAGATACTAATCCACCTTGTTCTAAATCTACAAATTCTACTGAATAAGTGAAAGCTGAACCAGCAACATCTAGTAAATTCACTAGAGTATTACCTTGTTCTACAACTCTTACGTATGCTCCTTTTTCAGCATTGTCAAAAGTTGCAATTGGCGCTAAATCATCGTCCTTACAAGAAGTAGCAAGGATTAGAATCGCACCAAAAAACAATAATATTTTATTTTTTAACATAGTTAAACTATTATTATATTTTGAAATTTGTGATCTTTTCTGCTAAGTAAAACTTATTAAAAAAGATCACTTTATTTGCCAAAGTATTTATTAAAAATCTTGAATATTAAATACTCCAAGATTGATTAATAAACATTTGCAGACCCGTCATCCCAGAATACGCGCTCCGTCAACTCTTTTTGAGTTGCGTTTCCGTTTCTGTTTACGTGTACGATTGGCAAAAAGAAAGAAGTAGCAAAGTCGCCACCTGCAGGCTCTAAAGTTGGCTGCATGTTATTTGGCATCCCTGTTCTTCTATACATGTTATACGCCTCTAGACCATTACCCCATAAGGCTTTGTAATATTCTGTCATGACGATATTCAACTTTCCAGTTGCATCCGCTGCATCGTATTGTGCTAATACGAAATCAATAAAACCGTCTACATCTTCTGCTGTTGGAGCAAATAAATCTTCTACACTACCTGAAATACCTGTTCTTGGATCATCTAATTGCTTACCAAAAGTAGCTGCATCTCTAGATTTGAATCCTTGTACCTTAGCAATAGACTTTCTCAGTCCACTTTCTAATAATGCTCTAGCATCATCATTCGTGTTAATAGTCAAAGCAGCCTCCGCTCTCATGAAGTCAACAAAAGAAGACAACATCATTGGGAAAATACCTTGCCCTAAAGCACCATCCGTACCAAGGTTTCTAGAATCAGTAAATTCATTATGATCAAATAAACCACCACTTGGGTATAAACCGTAGTGTGTTCTTACTGGACCATCTGGTGGAATACCTTCACCATTTCCGTGATCTCTACCAAAGTAACCATCTTCCCAAGCAACACAATAAGGCAATCTTGGATCAATTGCATCAAAGTGGCTTACTTGTGCTGGCTTGTTCTCAGCAGTAGTTGGTAAAGCAGAGAAGTGACAAGAATAGATAGTTCCATCCAAGTCAAAAGATTTATCAGACTGACGGTAGAAGTAGTATCTGATTCTTGGATCAACTACAGGGTTACCTTCTTCGGTAGTGTAACCAGCTCTGAATAACCACATGTAGTAGTTGTTCAAGTAGTCTCCATCACCTTGTTCGTAGTGATTGTTATACTGGAAGTGTCGAGAGTTAGGATTGTTACGCTGAGATCCCATGTTTGCTTGGAAATCTTCACTTTCAGTATCAATCAAATCTCCTGCAGCAACTAAAGCATTAATTGTAGCAGCAGAACCACTAGGATCAACCAATCTTGTAGTTACAGCAGCTCTTAACTTTAAAGTATTAGCAGCAGTAATCCACTTAGCAGCATCACCTCCGTAGAAGTTATCGAATGCTGGTGCACCAGCAGAAGTACCAGTTAAATCTGCGATTGCATCATCCAATAAAGCTACAGCAGCAGCATATACATCTGCACCATTATCGGCTTTTGGACTAATGATATCAGTACCTTGGCCAGCCTCAGATAGAGGAACGTTGCCTAAGTTATCTACCAATGCCATCAAAACATAAGCTTTCATGATCTTAGCAGAACCAGAGTGAATATCAAAACCTGCTGGCTCAGTAATAGCTAGCAATGCTTCAATATCTGGAAACATATTAGAATAAGCATTAAACCATAATCCGTTAAAAGCGGTATTACTAGTTGATGCCATATAAGTAAAATCGCCCATGTGGTACATTCTAGCGAACGCTCCACCAGACTGCTCTGCACTTACGTAGGCATTACCAAGGGTTAATTGGATATTATTATAAAGGTCATTTACACTCGCATTCTCGGGAGTAACCTGATTAGGGTTATCTTGAAGATCCAATTCTGCGTCACACGCAACGAATCCCACGATTAAAGCAAGCAGAAACAATTTATTTATAAACTTCATATTTATAATATTTCTGAAATTAAAAAAATTGAAGTTAGACATTACGAAGTTGGAGTTGCCTGCCTCAATAACAGGCAACTCTCACTATATATTATTGGAATTCGTAATTCAAAACTTCTTAATAACAATTTTCATTAAGAAACTAAATACAGGAAGGTTAAAGTTAGCTGAGATACGCTATGTACCTATATACCTTTGAACCTCTGTACCTAATAATTTAGAAAGTTGCATTTAAAGTAACCCCAACTTTCTTAGCTGTAGGAGCTGTACGGAAGTCGAAACCTCTACCGTTACCTACACCTAAAGACAATACTTCAGGGTCATAGTTGATACCTTCTGGGAAGTTAGGCGCTCTGTACCATAAGTTTTGTCCAGAGAAAGTAATACCAATTCTTCCGAAAGGAGTTTTTTCAATTAACTTCGTTGGGAAAACATAAGCTAAAGAGATTTCTCTTAAACGGATAGAAGTTGCATCAAATACACCACCTTCGTTTGCGAAGAAATAAGCTCTAAAGAATGAGTCACCAATATAAGTTTGAATATCGTTTGGTGTACCATCCGCTTTTACACCAGGTAATACGATAGGAACGTTTCTGTCAACATCTGTATCGACAGTGTTTCCTCTCGCTAACAATGATTGTACAGTAGAAGAGAAAATATCTCCACCTTTGATGTACTGCCATTGGAAACCAAAAGATAAACCTTTATAAGAAATATTATTAATCCAGTTAGCTGTGAAATCTGGGTTTGGATCACCGATAATACCAACATTAGAATCACCTTGGTAGTTACCTTGACCATCTACAATAAAATTACCTTGATCGTCCTTGATAAAAGGAGTTCCTTGCATTATACCATACTGCTGTCCTACGATTGCATAGTTACCTAAACCACCTGCAAAACCAGCTAAGCCTCCAGCGTTAATTGGATCGGCAGAGTTAGCAGCAATCTGGATTTGGTCAATACCATCCGCAATCTTCTCAATGTTAGATACGTTTCTTGTATAGTTCAAAGTGATATCCCAAGAGAAGTTTCTTCCTTTCAATGGAGTCAAGTTTAATCCTAATTCCACCCCTTTGTTTGTTAACTCAGCAGCATTTACCGTTGTATTAGTAAATCCAGTAGCTGGGTCTAAAGCAAGGTCGATAATTAAATCAGAAGATCTTCTGTTGTATAAAGATAAATCAATACCTACTCTGTTGTTTAAGAACTTCGCTTCAACACCCCCTTCTAATTCCTTGTGTAACTCAGGCTTTAAGTTAGCGTTACCCAATCTATTAGATAAAGAGTTGGTGTTTAAGATAGTTCCTCCAGCCGATACGAATTGGTTCGTAGAGGTATTCAAAGTATTACGAGTTTGGTATGGTAACGGGTAACCCGCAGAAGTACCATATCCTAATCTTAATTTCACGTAGTTAATTACGTTAGAATTCTGTAAGCTAGGAATAGCCTCTGTAGGAATAAAAGAAACCGAACCAGATGGGTAGAATACAGATCTGTTGTCTCTTTCTAAAGTAGAAGTCCAGTCATTACGAGCTTGGAAGTTAGCATATAAGAAATTCTTAAAGCCAAAAGAACCTGTTACGAATGCACCAAAAGTGTTTCTATCATAAATACCAGAGAAAGCCTGGTGATTGATAAAGTTCTGTTGCGTTAACAAGTTGTAAACAAATTGCTGAGTACTGAAAGTACCATTACTATTGTTTTTCTCACTTCTCAAGTTAAATCCAACAAGACCGTCAAAACTTAAATCATCAGATAATTTAGTATTGTAGATCAAGTTCAATAATTGGTCAGTAATTCTGTTCTTTCTATCAGAAACTAATAACTCACCATCAGGAACCTGTGATCCACCTTTGTTGATGTGTCTTCGGTTATTCTGAGAATATTGATCCACACCGATTCGGTACATTACGCTTAACCAAGGAGCTAACTCTAAGTCTGCTTGCATAGTTGAGAAGAAACGGTTTACGTTTTCTGCCTCCCCTGCATTATTCAATGTCCATAACGGATTTTGAATTGGAGCACCTCTTCTGTAGTAGATGTTAGAACCATCAATTGGACTTTGGTAAGGCAAGCCTAATAAATCCATTGATCTTGGTGTAAATAATAAAGCAGCAAATAAACCGTTACCATCACCACCAAATGCTTGACCTGTTAAAGGAGACAATTTGTCAGAATCAGCATAGTTGAAAGAACCTTTGACTCTTAAACCGTTCTGTAATTTAGTTTGCGCACCTAAACCGAAGTTGTGCTTTCTTAAGAAGTTAGATGGACCATTACCTCTTAACTCATCAAGATCAGGCGTAAACCCTTCATCAGATAAGTAAGAATAAGTTGCACTCATAGATGCATTAGCCCCTAACTTACTTTCAACAGAAACAGAAGTTTGAGAAGTCAAACCAGTATCGAAGAAGTTTTCAACACTTTCGTAAGGTTGGTATACGTAATCCGCACCGATGAATTCAGGAACATCATCGTGGTATTGTGCTTGATCGTAAGGGTGAGTGATCAATACTTGACCATTTCTTTCTCCCTTGTAATCAGAACCATAAGAAGATGGGTTCAAATCATCGAAAGCCGCTCCCCAGTTAGAGAAGAACCATCCGAATCCTGCGTTAAATCCGTTACCAAATGTGTTTTGGTAATCAGGAACGTTAGAAATTTCAGTTTGAGCAATTGTCTGCGTTACAGAAACTTCAACTCCTTTACCTGCATTAGCACCACCTTGTCCGCCTTTAGTAGTAATTAAAACTACACCGTTACGACCTGCTTCACCGTATAATACAGTTGCAGAAAGACCTTTCAAGATAGAAATCTCAGCAATAGAGTTTGGATCCAAGTCTAAGAAACGAGAAGATGCAGTCGCACCACCTGATCCGAAACCTGAGTCATTATTTGTATCCGTGTTAAATGGAATACCATCAACAACGAATAAAGGTTGGTTAGAACCAGTAATAGAAGAGTAACCTCTAATAATTACGTTAGTACCAGAACCAGCCATACCTGATGTTTGAGTAATGTCTACACCAGTAGCCTTACCTCTTAAAATTCTCGCAACGTCTCCTTCCGCTCTACCAGCGATTTCGTCGTTTGAGATTGTCGCAACACCATAACCTAGTGCCTTCTTCTCTTTCTTGATACCAAGTCCCGTTACAACGACCTCAGTCAATTCAAGACCTTCAGAAAGAACAACGTCTAAAACGTTGGATGCACCAGTTTGTACCTCTTGGGTAGCATAACCAGTGTAGCTAAAAACTAAAGTTTGAACGCCGTCAGGAACATCCAAACTATAGGAACCATCAATGTCAGTAACTGTTCCAGTAGTAGAACCACTAACCAGTACGGATGCACCAATTAAAGATTCTCCCGAATCATCTGTTACTGTACCTGTGACAGTACGTTGTGCCATGGTGATTCCAAAGCAAAACAATACCATCGTCAAAACTAGTGAAAGTTTTTTCATACGAATCCGATTTTTTTATGAAAAAATAAAGTCCCAAAAGTAGGAAAGTTAATTCGATTTTTTACAATCTTAATTAACTTTTTCTTAACGCTGACATCAACCATAACTACTTTCAAGTCGAAAGTGCTGCTTGTTGCAAGAAAAAAAAAATAGCAGCACATTACACAAATCTCCCTGAAAGCAGAATATTATTTTTGCTAACGTCTTTAAAAAAATATTATATTTCAAATATTAAATATTTATCCAACCTATTTTTCTTAAAATTTTTTCAAAATAAGTGTAAATAAATTTCTTTTTTTTAAAATATCTTCAAAAAACAAATCTACAATTAACAATTTGCTAATTCATTTTTTTTCAATTTTATGCCATTCTTTGACAAAAAGAGGCATGAATATTGCCAGATGCTCAATCAATTTTGAGTATTTTTTAATCTATTCTTAACATTTATAAGTCCTATTTTAGCTTAAAAGCACGAAATCATTGGGCTAAAAAACGATAAGATTTACAGCTAAAATAGTCGGCTATTTCTAAGAACAGATTACTTCCCCCGACAAGCATGCAAATACATTAAAAGGGTATGATGCAATCCATAATATAGCGCATCCGTCACTAAGGCATGTCCGATAGAAACTTCAGCCACATTTCCTACACTCTTCAAAAAATAACTCAAATTTTTAGTATTTAAATCATGCCCTGCATTAATGCCTAAACCTAATTTATGAGCAAGTTTACCACATTTAACATACGGAGCTACTGCTTTTTTCCTGCTTTTACCAAAGTCATGCGCATAAGGGCCAGTGTAAAACTCAATTCTGTCCGTACCGACGGCTTTTGCTCCTTCAATCTGTTCTTCCACAGGATCAATGAAAATAGAAGTCCGAATTCCAGCTTCCTTTAATTCGGCAATCGTATCTGTTAAAAATCCTTTGTGTTTAATCGTATCCCAACCAGCGTCCGAAGTGATAGCATCAGGATCGTCTGGGACCAAAGTGCATTGATGAGGACGATTCGCTAGCACCATTTTCAAAAACTTAGGAATAGGGTTCCCTTCAATATTTAATTCTGTCTTTACAACTTTTTTCAATGCTGGCACATCCGTATACCGAGCATGTCGTTCATCTGGCCGAGGATGAATCGTGATACCTTCTGCTCCAAATCGTTCACAATCTTTAGCAAATTGTACTAAATCAGGATAATTAGCCCCTCTAGAATTCCTTATCAAGGCGACTTTATTAATGTTGACACTAAGATTGGTCATATATATATGAGTTGAAGTAATAAAGGGTTTAAGGATTGAAATAAGTACTTTACTGTAGATACTATTAAGTAAAAAATAGAAAAAGGATATATAAGAAGTTAATTGGGATCGCAAATATACAAAGCCATTTCTAATTAAAATAAAAATAAATGCAAAAATGACATGCGAGTGTGAATTAAGGAAACAGGAGATAACCTTGCTATCAGGTGACTTTATTGTTCTAAGTATGTTAAAATTTGCTTAATGGTAAATTATTGTGCATTTGATTAGTTGCTTTATAGAACAAAATGGTCTAATTTGCCTTGTATTATAAAAAAGAAGATAACTTCTTGAAAAATGGAAGTTTTTTAGCACCCAGATTGTTTAATTATAACCTACGAACCGACGTCGCCTATGCGAAAAATTTTAGTAATCATCCCTATCTTATTTTTATCCTTCCTGGCAATGGGGCAATCCCCAGCCAAAAATAGTAGTGCAATCAACACTTCTTCCAAAAAAGTCATCAAAATTTATCCTAACCCAGCCTTTAATTTTATCGGTCTAAATAATGTCTCAGGCGTAGGCAGTATCATTGTCTACAATCTAGTTGGCCGTAAAATGAAAAAATTCACCGCTCAACCTGACGATCGTTACGATATTACAGATTTACCAAGAGGTATGTATTTAGTACAACTTTTAGGGAAAGATGGAAAAGTGGTAACAACTCAGCGAATGTCTAAGAAATAATAGAAGTGAGAAAGTGAGATGGTGAGAGAAGTGAGAAAGAGCAGTTCATTAAATTCAATTTATTTTCTCTCGGTTAAATATAGGTGAAATTAGTCCAATAGTCAGATGCAAACTTTCTGTAGTGTTAGTTAGTTTAGAGTGGCTTTCAATATCCAACAAGCCTAGATTATAGCGCACATCTAATACTAGTTTCCAACCTTGCGCAATTACCTTCTCTGTATTAAGTCCCAAAGAAAGGGCCAAATCAAAGCGTCGAATACCCGCTTCCTCAAAATTAACTTCTACATTAACACTCTTTGTCAAATTCGTAGAGGCATAATAATAAGATCGCACATCTACCGCCAAAGCAGGTACAATTCCTCCAACAATGCCAAATTCATAATATTTCTTTTTTAATAATTTCAACTTCCCCATTATTGGTACTTTAGCATAGACTATTGCATTGCTATAGGTCCGCTGTTCTTCCAATACTTGAACAGAAAGCACCGAGCCCTCTGCCACAAAGGCAATCTCTGGGATAAAATTAAATAACTCATTAACCGCAAATTCCATTGGCATCCCAAAGTAAAAACCGTATAAATCACCTCTATTCGTCGTTTGGATTGGGTCTATATTAAAAAGGAAAGTAGCATGTGATTGATTGATGCCACCTTTCAAACCAATATAGGATTGAGAAAATAGTGGAAGTGTCATAAATAACCACAATATCAAGATGGGTAATCGGTATGGAATCATCTGTTGTATTATTTGCTAATACAACGTTTTTTATGCTTTGCTTAATTGTTTTAATTACTTTTTTAACATAGACAGGATGAACGACCGATTTTTGCTGCAAGCAAAATGAACAGCCGGGGGCTGTTCAAGGGAGAGAACCGCAAAGCGGGTGGGAAAGCTAGGTCATTCTTATTTTACATTCAAAGTAGGTCGTGTTCTTAGATGTTGACTGCTCGCTGCTCACTGCTCACTGTGTTACTGCCTACTGAATCCTCCGCAAATTCCTTAAAACTTGCTAGAATATTTACATCTTCCCATTTCATCATCCACCAAAAAGAGGCGTAAAGACATTTTAGGAGATAGGTTTTACCTTCGATAGACGTCTTTTGGTTGATAAGGGTTTGCTTATCAGAAAATTGATAAAAATACTGATCTATTTTTATCATTTCATCGGATTGAGTGCTATGTTCGACTTTTTGATTTACTTTATAGGTATTGACGATTCTTTTCATTTGCGTAAAGCTACCTTGTGCATCTATGACCACTTTATACTTGTTGCCAACGGTTCCTGGTTTCTTTTCCAGCGTTTGAATAGATTGTAGGCCCGTTCTCCATTTAAGCATTTGATCGACATCATTATGCAACTTAAAAGTGGGTTCCAATGGCTGATTGATTTTTTCACTAGTTTGATAACTAACTTTTGGGAAAACCAAACCAGATAAAAGAAATAAACCAACTAGCAATAACAAAAACTTCGATAAAAATTTTAGGATTTTCATAAAAAAATTTATTATGAGATCTAAGGAATGATAATCTTTGTTTTCCACGCAGATTTGTTTTCCACGCAGATTTGTTTTCCACGCAGATTTGTTTTCCACACGGATTTGTTTTCCACACGGATTTGTTTTCCACACGGATTTGTTTTCCACGCAGATTTGTTTTCCACGCGGATTTGTTTTCCACACGGATTTGTTTTCCAAACGGATTTGTTTTCCACGCAGATTTGTTTTCCACACGGATTTGTTTTCCACACGGATTTGTTTTCCAC
>CALDTJ010000187.1 GCA_937924145.1 uncultured Saprospiraceae bacterium | reverse complement strand
ATTAGCCCAAATGCTTTGAGATGCCGATTGAGCATTTTATATTGTAGAATGAAGTAGTATTTCATGGCGGATTTGACCGTAACATAGACATTCCTGTCTGATATTTATTCACTTAAAGCAACTAACGCCTCTACAAGATAGTCAACATCCGCCTTAGTCATATAAATTGATAGAGAAATCCGCAGGGCATTTAGACCAAAAGTACTCATTGGACGACAGTCGATATTATATTCTTCAGAAAGTCGTTTTTTAATATCTTGAACATCTTGACCAATCACTTCCACCACTTGAATGGCAGCAGACAAATCATCATGCGCAGGTGTTTTCAAGTTAAAAGCAGGGTTTTCCTCAATTTTAGTTCTAAAATAGTTTTTCAATTCATAAGATCGTTGATGGATTTTTTTGATTCCAATTTGATTAATGAATTCTACCGCAGCACCTAAACCTAATAATTCAGGCAAATTTCGAGTATTATAATTTTCCAATCGTCGAATACTTGTGTCTTCATATCCTCGACAAACGATCAATGGTTTTAAATGATGCTGACTTTCTTCTTTGGCATAAAAAACACCAATACCTTTAGGTGCAAATAGCCATTTGTGGGCACTTGCCGTATAAAAATCACAGCCTAAATCATGTAAATCTAATTCGAACATTCCTGCTGATTGCGCGCCATCTACTGCTACTAAAATTCCTTTTTCATGCGCCATTTTTGAGACTTCTTTCACCGGCAAAATCATCCCATTCGTATTCACAATATGGCACATGGAAATGATTTTTGTCTTTGGAGTGATTGCCTTTCGGTAAACATCGACGACTTCTTCGACGGTCTTGGGTAAAATAGGTAGAGTTGGTCGCACTAATTTCACGCCCTTAGATTCTTGAAAAACTTCCCAGCAGACACGACCGCTTGTATGTTCATGATCCGCCAAAATCACCTCATCCCCAGGCTGCAAATCAAAACTTCTAGCAATTAAATTCATGCCTTCCGTCGTATTATGCGTCAGCGCAATTTCCTCATTCGAAACCTTTAATAAATCTGCAACAAGTTGCCTAGTCTCTTCCTTCTCCTCTTTCCAACCTCCCCACATATATTTAGAAGGGAATCCGTCTAATATCTCTCGGCAAGCTTGAGTATGCCGTTGTACATAAAGCGGAGATGCCCCCAAAGAGGCATTGTTAAAATATCGCAATTCGGGTGCTAAAATAAATTGGGTCTTGACTAATTCCCAGAATGCCTCTGAGTCGGCTATTTCATGATTAGTAAAATCTACTATTTCGGCAGGTTGGTTCGTTCCAATAGCTAAATTAGGTAAGGCTAAGGTACCTGCAATCCCAGTTCCAAAAGTTTGGAGGAATCCTCTACGATTGTTCTTTTTCATGTGGTGAAGATAGGAAAAATAGTATTAGTTCAATGCGCTCTTCCCTGCAATATAATTCAGTCCCTTATCCAAGCCATATCGGTAATCACTCATAATCGTCTTGTTGGTATAAGTGTAGGTTGTACTTTTTAGTAATTTGATAGGTGCGATTTGCTCAATAATCAAATCTTTAGGTGGATTCAATAAGAAATCGACACAATTATTGTAGCGTTCATGAGACTTAGCAAAAGCCTCACTTAATTCTGGAACAGCATTGTAGTAAATACTTCCAATGTAGTCTGCCATACTTTGAGTTGACTTCATTTGTGCAGGAGTGGTACGAATAACCGTAATGTGTTTTGCACCATTTTCGTATGCCCATTTAGCAGGTAAAGGATCTCCCCAACCTCCATCAAAATAGTCAATACCATTAATTTTATGAATGCCTTTGGTCACAAAAGGCAAGGTACTAGAGGCAATCAAAACGTCCAACCAATTTTTTTTAGTCGGTGTTAAATAAGCTGGTCTACCATTATTTCGATTAGTTGCAACAAAGTAAACTTCCGTTTTTCTTAATGCAGTCATAGCCGCATTCAAATCAAGCGGCACTTTTTTTTGTGCGACCATCTTCAAATAATCAATATCCATATACCCTTCCGATCCAAACGTCCTCGTAAATTTAGTGAATTGTTCGTCTTTAGCAATCAACTTTAAGGCCTTGATACATTCTCGATATTGCTGACTTAAAAAGTAAGAGGCAGTGATAGACCCACCAGATACAGCAATACATTGATCGAAATCTCGATAATTAGCGACTTGAAAAGCATCTAAGACTCCAGAAGTAAATCCTGTCTTAAAGCCACCGCCTTCAACAATTAAACACTTCATAGTTGATGAATTATTACAAGGTGGCTGTTTCCCACAGCCACTTTGTTTTAAGAAAAACTTGCGCTAAACAGGTCGGGTGTAGAAAACACCTGACCTGTACGGGAATTTAAACAGGTCGGGTGTAGGAAGCACCTGACCTGTTTTAGAGCACGGTGATATCTGCTATTTTCCCAGCAACCTCCAACCCTGCATTTCTCCCTGTATCTTCTAAAAGTACTTTTTTATTTTTTTTATCTGTCAATTTTACTTCAATTTTAGCGGTCATACTTTCCTCAATTCTACCATCCATAAAACCTGCGATGGGCGAGGCTAAAGATGTTGCAGCCTCTCTATTCGCTAAAATTTCTAAAAGATAACTCCCATTCTCCATTACCAATTCTACTCGATCTTGGTTGGCAAAAGACTTCCGCAATTTTGTGAAATTGTAAGTTGTAAATTCAATTAAACGGTCATGTAGCCAAACACCTGCGATATATCCAATAAAAGAAGTCCCCATCCAAGGAATATTCGCCACTGAAGATTTTAAAGAAATACCATTTTCCGAAAAATGATTGGTTTGCATCCAAATATAGCCACTCGGGAAAGAGCGTCCCCAATCCTTTTCCATATAGCCTTTGCCGTCCGTAAAATCAATCATTTTTCCATCAATTTCAAGTGCTCCTGAAATTTGGTGGTTCATGCTCAAAATACCATGATAGCATTGCATAAAAGGTACAAATGAAAATGGCCCCATAATATTCGGGGAATACCAAGTACTAGACCAAGGTATCTGATTTTGAAAGGTTAATTTTCCTTTTATATTCGGTAAATCTAATTGAATTTTATCTCGCTGAAAAAAGCTATTAGCAATCTCTACTTCAAATTTTCCTGCTTGTGGTTTGAATTGATTAAAATCATATTTATGGTAAGCTGCGGTTAATTTTTTACCGTCTAATACTTGAATGAAGGCTTGTCGTTCCCCATTTTCATCCATGGCTACGCCTGGAATAAAAGCGAAGGCTTGATCCTCTTTTTCACTGATTACTTTATAATACCAGCCTTCGAAGTATCTTTTGGTCTTGCCCCAACCGTGGTATTGTTCGGCATTGAAGAGGGCTTGGAGTCTTTTCTTTAGCATAATATTTTCGTATATATAACCTCACTCATTACCAAATAAAATGACCTGTTCAGTTTAATTTTTAGTCAAAAATTAAGTAAATAGGTTGTACGGATTAGATAGATTGAGCGGATTAAACGGATCTCTATACATGATTTCAAAAATCCGTTTCGAAATCCGCTTGATCCGCTTAATCCGTACAACCTATCCTCCTAGCAAAGTAAGTCATAAACAAATCTTAAAATAATTTTATCTGCATAGGTCAAATGAAGTAGACGACACATACTATTTAGGCATTACTTTTTCATATTTGTCCCAATTCTCACTCAACTCCTTCACCACAGGACTTCCCACCTTATAAGCCGCCTCCAAAGACGGAATATAAGCAGAATAGCCTTTCCCCGTCAATTTCTCTCCGGCCAAACTTTGATAAGCTGAAATACCTGGCCATTGCATAGAAAAATTAGAGGCAGTACGCAAAACTAAAAGTCGATCTTTGTCAACTTTTCCTGCCTTATGCAAACGGTCTAATGCGTGGTAAACGCCCATTTCTTCCATTGCCGAAGTTACAAAATTCCCCTTTCCTTCTGACCAATAATCGACCCAATCATTAGCCCATTCCGTCAATAATTTTCCATGCCAATAAGTAGCAGCGGCTAACTGATCGCCAATTAAAACATGTGGTTTCATCTCAGCGGCTGCATAGCCTTTATATTGTTCTCGCATCCCTTTAATCTCTTCATTATCTGGTAACTCAATATCTTTCGTTAAATTATATGCCCATTGGACTAAACTAGAATCTAAACGAGCAATAACTCCTTCATTATTCTTAGAAACAGGTTGTGCATAAGGCGTTGTTCGACGCAATGGAATATAGCCAGTTTTCCATCCTTCTTCGATTTCTCTAGCATCAATTTGGTGGGATAAATCGCCATCTACTAAAAAATTCGCCCAAGCCGCTGACCCCGTAGGT
>CALDTJ010000186.1 GCA_937924145.1 uncultured Saprospiraceae bacterium | reverse complement strand
AATAATACCAAAGGTGATGAATAATGCCCATAGAATACCTGCCGTACCCCAACTTCTAAAGTAGATCAATAACTTTTGATTTAAATAATCTTTAAACCAACTAGACATACTAATATGCCATTTTCGCCAAAATTCTGTAGTGGAGGTAGCAAAGTAGGGGAAGTTGAAATTTTGCAATAAATTAAAACCAAATAACCTCGCTGTTCCAATGGCTATATCTGAGTAGCCCGAAAAATCACCATAAATCTGTATGGTAAAATAAAGGCATCCTAAAAATAGCGTCCCTCCCGATAACTGGTCATAATTGGCAAAAATCTCATTAGCCATCACTGCACAATTGTCAGCAATCACCATCTTTTTGAACAAACCCCATAAAATTTGACGCATGCCATCTGTAGCAGCTTTGTAGTCAAATTGTCGTTTTTGATAAAATTGAGGTAGTAAATTAGCAGCTCGTTCAATCGGTCCTGCAACCAGCTGCGGAAAAAAGCTCACAAAAGCAAGAAAACCTATAAAATCGTTGGTTGGTTTAAGCTTATTATTATAAATGTCTAAAGAATAACTTAAGGTTTGGAAAGTATAAAAACTGATGCCTACGGGCAAAATAATATCCAAGCGACTAGCCTCAAATGGCACACCGAAAAGTGTAAACGCATCGGCAAAACTCTGTGCAAAGAAATTAAAATATTTAAAAAACGCAAGAAACCCCAAATTGACAAAAACGCTTACAAAGAGCAGCGATTTTCGCCTGTTTTTATTAGTCTCCTGTCCCAATTGGCGACCAATCAAGAAATCTACCACCGAACTGAAGAAGATCAACCCTAAAAATCGCCAGTCCCAGAAGCCATAAAATAGATAGCTTGCTACCAATAGGAAAGCATTCTGAACTTTTAAATTTTTGTTCAGGAAACACCAATATAGGATGAAAACAATGGGTAAGAAAATAGCAAACTCTACGGAATTAAAAAGCATGAAATGGTTAGTTTACTTTTGATTGCTTAATGGTACGGCTAATTTAAAAAAGAGATACAAGAAGATTTCTAAATTCAATAGTCTTGTTCATAAATAAGAATTTGAAATATGAAAGAGATATTTTTGTTTTAGATGAGCCTCTTTTTTGCTTTAATAGCCTAGCTATTAAAGTAAAAAAAGGTGAAATATAAAGGAAAAAGATACTTTCATATACGAATATGTTATTTGTGAATAAGACTACTGTATATATAAGATAACTATTATCAATTCGTTACGTATAGTTTTGCAGATAAAAAGCTACTCGCTTTTCATAATTAGGAATTGACCTTAAAACTAATACACCAATAGATGTTACACGGAAAAACGGTTGCGGTCGTTGTACCTGCTTATAATGAAGAAAGTCAGATTGCGATGGTGATAGAAACCATGCCTCAATATGTAGATCGAATTATCATCGTAAATGATAAATCAAAAGACAATATGGCATCGGTCGTGGAAGGATTGATAAAGAAGAGTGGGCAAGTAACTTTGCCCGAACGAGAAGAAGTAGAAGATAATATTTACAATCGAGCAGAAATTGTCGCTAGACAGGTCGATGAGGCAGAAGTCTCGCTATTTAACCCATTTAAGATTTTTAATGATAATGATACTGATCGCTTGGTATTGATTAATCACACAGAAAATGGTGGAGTAGGTGCGGCTATTTCAACAGGCTATAAATGGTGCAAAGACCACGATATTGATTGTACGGCAGTGATGGCAGGTGATGGACAAATGGACCCTAGTGAATTGGAAGGTATTTGTTTGCCTGTAGTAAAAGATGGGATTGATTATGTGAAAGGCAATCGTTTGATTCATAGAAGTGCAAGATTAGTAATTCCAGCAATTCGTTATTTTGGTAATTCTATTCTATCTATTTTGACCAAATTAGCATCAGGTTATTGGCACGTTTCGGATACTCAAACAGGATACACAGCTATAGGTATAGATGCTATGAAATCTATTCGATTATACAATATTTATAGAAGTTATGGCATGCCAAATGATATGTTGGTCAAGTTGAATATGGCTTTTTGTACGCTTAAAGAAGTACCAATTAAGCCGATATATGATGTAGGGGAACAATCGAAGATGAAAATTTTCAAAGTAATTCCTCGTATATCCTGGTTATTAATAAAGTCGTTTTTCAAACGATTATGGATTAAATATTTAGTAAAGGATTTTCACCCACTTTTTTTATTGTATAATATGTCTTTTATCCTCTTTGGATTTGCTACTTATTATGCTTGGAAGATATGGGTTGTCAGTCTGGATAGTTCAAGAGAGGTCAACGAATTGACGGTGATGGCCTTTATGTTTTTATTTATTAGTGGCTTGCAATCTATATTCTTTGCGATGTGGATGGATATGCAAGATAATGAAAGATTGTATAAATCATGAGAGATTTTACCCTTGAGAGTTATAGCAGTTACTTAAAAGCCATCAAATCGAATGGGATACCATTTTACCGTTTTGATGATTTTATGGCAATGCCCATTCCTCCAGAAAAATTCTGTCTGGTAAGGCATGATGTAGATAGAAAACCAATAAACGCCTTAGAAATGGCGACTTTGGAAAAGGACTTAGGAGTAGTGAGTACATACTATTTTAGAAAAAAGCCACAGACTTTTAAGCCTGATATTATCAAAGAGATTGCAGCAATGGGGCATGAGATTGGCTATCATTACGAGTCGCTTTCAGATGCAAGAGGAGATATGAAAAAGGCAGTAGCACTTTACGAAAGAGATTTGGCCGCATTCAGAAAGATCACGCCAATTAAGACGACTTCTATGCATGGTCGTCCGTTATTGCCTTATGATAATCGAGATATGTGGAAAGACGAAGGGAATCACCGTCATTTAATCGAAAATTTAAAGATTTTAGGCGAAGTTTACCTAGATATTGATTATTCAGACATTGCTTACATTAATGATACAGGTAGGAATTGGACCTCAGGTAAATCTAACAAGAGAGATAAGGTAGACTCTAATATCAACGCAGATTTTGAGTCGATGGAAGCTTTATTGTATTGCCTGACGAATAATATTCCTAATAAAATGATTTTTCAAATTCACCCTGAACGTTGGACCGATAGAAAAGTAGAATGGCTACAGCAGAAGATGAAAGACGGAGCAATCAATTTAGCGAAAATGTTAAGGTAATTTTATTGGATTCTTTGACAAATTCCTTGGAAGGATTACGGGGTCACTTTGAGTGCCCCCGTAATTTCAACAAAAATTAGAGGGGCACTCGAAGTGACCCTCTAATAATTACACCTTTTATCAAAGAATCTTTTATTTTTTAGACGACTATACGAAAGATACTATTGGAATTAATTTATCTCGAAAATAACGACTACGATACTTGGAATAATTTTGTGGAAGCATCCCCACAGGCCACTATCTATGGGAAGACTTGGTATCTAGAAGCACTAGGCGTACCTTTTAAGTTATTGACAGTTCAAGAAAATGGAAAAATATTAGCAGGGTCCGTATTAGCGAAGAACCCCATAAAAATGTATAGCAATCCGCTTTTATGTAAATATTTGGGGGTATACTACAACAATTTTACAGGAGGTGCTTACAAAATAGAAACTAAACGAAAAAATGCCCTAAAAGCATTGTTACCCGAGTTAACCAAATTTCATTCTTATAGCTACGCTTTTCATCCTACCTTTAAAAATTACTTACCTTTTTATTGGAATAACTTCTCAAGTAAAGTTTTTTATAGTTATTGGATTCCATTAAAAGATCGATCCATCGAGGCGATTCAAAAGGAGATGTACGGCAAACTTCGCTCGGAAATAAAATTTGCGCTAAAAAGTGAGTACGAAATTGTTTACGATATAGATTTTGAGACCTTTTATACGGTAGGAGAAAAAACCTTCATCCGTCAAGGCGGCAAATCCCCTTTTAGTCGTACTTTTCTAAAAAAATATACGACCGATTTATCTCATAAAAATGCCTTTAAATCTTTGGCAGTCAAGGATAAAGAGGGGCGAACTATGGCAATCGCAGGCTTGATTTATGATCGACACGCTACCTCTTTGGTTATTAATGGATTTGATTTTGAAATTATGCAGCGAGGGGCAAATGAACTACTCATTTTTGAGTGTATTAAATTTGCCATGACCCAATCTGATTTTTTTGATTTTGAAGGCTCTATGCTTGAACCAATTGATTCTTTTTATCGAAAATTTGGAGGAGAACATCAGACCTACTATAAGATATACAAGCATAATGTCCTCAACTTTGCGATTGAAAAAGGGATTAAATGGTATAAAATGCTCAAATACGGAAAATAGCGGGCAAACTGAATCGGCACTTTCTTTTTTACTGGTCAATCATGATTGGGGAGTAAATATTTTGAGGAACTACGGAGTATCTTTTTAGGTATTGAATCGTAAAATCCACTCATATTACTCGCACTGCATTGAAAATAGAGTCTAAAAGAAACTGATGTTATTTAATTCCATTGAATTTGCTCTTTTCTTACCAATTGTTTTTGCCATTTACTGGTTGTTATTGAATCGTAACTTACGATTACAAAATTCCTTGTTGTTGGCAGCGAGTTACTTTTTTTATGGTTGGTGGGATTGGCGATTTTTGTCTTTAATTATTTTCAGTTCTTTTGTAGATTTTTTTATAGGTGTCCAGTTAGGAAAAGAATCGGAGGAAGCTAAGCGAAAACGGTTATTATATCTAAGTATTCTGGTCAATTTAGGCTTTTTAGGCTTTTTCAAATACTTTAATTTTTTCGCACAGAGTTTTGCCGATGCTTTCACCCTTCTAGGAATGTCTTTTGAAGCTAGCCGATTGAGCATTATTTTGCCCGTCGGGATTAGCTTTTATACCTTCCAGACACTTAGTTACTCCATTGATGTTTATCGCCGAAAATTAACGCCCACTACTGATATTATTGCCTTTTTTGCCTTTGTTAGTTTTTTCCCTCAGTTAGTAGCAGGTCCAATTGAAAGAGCGACCAATTTATTACCCCAATTTTTTAAAAAAAGAAGCCTTACCGCACCACAAGTAGTAGATGGAATGCGGCAGATTTTGATTGGTCTTTTTAAGAAAATTGTGATTGCAGACACTTGCGCCATGCAAGTCAATACCATATTTGACAACTACGGGGATTATTCTGGCGGCACCTTATTATTAGGCGGTATTTATTTCGCCTTTCAGATTTATGGCGACTTTTCTGGCTATTCAGATATTGCCATTGGAACGGCTCGATTGTTTGGTTTTAAGTTGATGCAAAATTTTGCCTTTCCTTATTTTTCTAGAGACATTGCGGAGTTTTGGCGTAGATGGCACATCTCTTTATCTACCTGGTTTAGAGACTACCTTTATATTCCTTTAGGTGGTAGTCGAGGTGGCACCGCTATGAAAGTGCGCAATACCTTTGCCATCTTTTTGGTCAGTGGTTTCTGGCATGGGGCTAACTGGACTTTTATTGCATGGGGCTTTATTAACGCTTGCTATTTCTTACCATTATTATTAGCTAAAAAGAATCGATCTAATTTGGATGTGGTTGCAGAAAATAAGTGGTTACCTAATATCAAAGAACTATTTCAAATCGGATTAACCTTTTTGATTACCGTCATTGCATGGATCTTTTTTAGAGCGACGAGTATTAGTCATGCCTTGGATTATTTGTGGCTAATGGTTACCAAGTTTGATTTGTCGCTGCCTCAATTTATAAAATTAGGGCTATTTATCAATTTAGCGATCCTGTTGATTTTGGAATGGTTACAAAGAAGAGAACAGCATGGATTAGCGTTGCACCAATGGAAAAGACCAATTCGATGGACCGTCTATTATTTACTGATTGTCACTTTGATCAGGGACATGACTGTTCCTTCTAATTTAGACTTTATTTATTTTCAATTTTAGATGAAGAATATTGTTTTAAGACTTTTAATTTTTGGGGTATTGGCTATAGTCGTGACTATGGTTGTAGCACTATTAATAGAAAAAATTTATTACCCTAATGTGGCTGAACAAGTTGACAAAGTTTATCCACAAAGTAATTTATTTTATGTTGGGGAAAATCAAAGTTATAACTGTTTAGTTTTAGGGAGTTCAAGAGGCTTAGGTATCAAAAGCCCTTTTATTCAAGGATTGGGAAAAGAGACTTTGAATTGTGGCATACCAGGTGGTGGGGTAAGAATTCAGCAATCTTTTTTACAATATTTTTATAATCAAAATAACTCTACCAAACAGATTTTATATTTTATTGACCCTTTTGCGATTCAAACGGACAAGTGGGATTATACTTGGTATTTATTACGGCACGAACCGTTTAGATTGGGCTTTGCCATTGAATTATTAAAGCGAGTCAATCTCAAGATGTTAGGCATTTATATGGCCTCTAAAATACAGGCTAAAGGCTTCACTTATTTCCATTATTATCGACCAGAAGAAGAGGTCAAATTATCAGAAAGAGATACCGCTGCGGTCCAAAATGTTATTAATGGATTGTATAGTGAGGCGGACGAAGCAGTAACTGCTAAGCAAATGGCAGTGATTACTAAAACTATTGAGATCGCTAACCGTAATAATTCCAAAGTGATTTTTTGTATTGCGCCGACGTTATTAGGAGAAGAGCCTTTTCAAGAAAAATTAACCGCTTTTTTGACCAAACTAAAGGAAACACATCAGGTAGAATTTTATGATTATCACAATCTATATAATCAACCTAAATACTATCCTTTTTTTAGGGATTATTCGCACATGAACACCGATGGATTAAACCATTTTTTTAAGGAACAGTTAGCCAACAAATTATAATGAACGATCAGAAATCTCCGCTCAAAGTATTAGTACTATCGACTCGTTATCCATTGACGAAGGATGACTATCAAGCCATTTTCTTAAAAACACTTTATGAGCAAATGGCAGAAGAGTCTCCAGAAGTTAATATTGAATTATTGGCGGCTGACCATATAGATGTAAACGATAGCGAATCTCCTTTCCCTAATTTGAATATTATTCGGTTTCAATATTGGTTTAAAAAACATCAGGATCTATTTTATCACGAAGCATTTTTATCGAATATCAAGCAAAATAAGTCTATTGCTATGATGATTCCTGTGTTTATAGCGATGTTATTTTTTACAGGGATTAAACGAATTATAAAAAATCGACCAGACATTATTCATGCACATTGGGCTTTGCCTTGTGGTTTTATTGGGGTAATACTCTCCAAAATATTTAGAATCCCATTGGTTGTCACTTCTCACGGTGGAGATGTTTATGGGATGAATAAGGGAATCCCTCGGAAATTTTTAAAATTTGTTTATAATAATGCGCATGCAATTAACCCTGTAAGCCAGCCATTAGCAGAAGAAATAGTGGACATTTTACCCGCTGCTAAACCTAAAATTTGGGTTAAAAGTATGGGCGTAAATACCGAAAAATTCCATTATGTACCGAATGCCAAGGAGAAAGTAGGTGTTGCCGAAGATAAAAAGTTAGTCCTATTTGTAGGTAGATTAGCAGAAGTAAAAGGTGTCCGTTATTTAATAGAAGCATTCGATCAAATCCAAAAAAATCGACCTGATTTGGTGATGTATTTGATTGGTATCGGTAATCAAGAAGAAGAACTAAAAGGAATCGTCACTAAAAAAGGCTTAGACCATAACATCAAATTTTTAGGCTCGGTGATGAATAAAGAGCTGTTGAAATACTATTCTGCGTGTGATGTTTTAGTACAGCCGTCCGTACCAGCAGCGGGTGGGAGAGAGGGCGTACCTGTAACCTTAATGGAAGCCCTAATTTGTCATGCGAATATCGTTGCATCTCGAATCGGTGGTATGGCTACTTTTGAAGGTTTTAGAAATATCACTTTAGTTGAACCTGGAAATGTGGCAGAAATCGGAGCGGGTATCCTAAAAATGACAGCTTTGGAAAAGGCTTATAATCCTAAAGTAGCCGATCAATTTAAAATTCAAAATGTAGCGATAGATAATGTGGGATTGTATCGGCAGCTATTGGGACAGCCTACACTGAAGTCTAAGGAAATGCCTGAAAGAGTAGAGGTATGATGCTTAGTAGTATAACTACGGTGTTCCGTCTTACTATTTTGCAACTAATCTAAAATCAGCCTCGTTTTTTATTGGAGTTCGATACGGACCTCCTTACAACGGCAACAAAAGAGATATAATTCCTAGAAATGATTAATAAATACCTTACCCAGTTTTTGCAGATTGTTCTGATTCTTTTGTCTGTTTATCTATCTTTCCTTGTACTTTCTTATCATTGGGAGACTATTACCGACCCTAATCCGCAAGCGTATCGAGAGGGAGCAGGAATGTCTGTTACACAAGATTTAGTTGATGGAAAAAACCCTTTTGATATTGAAAATATGCCGCAGAGCAATTATAACTATGGAATTCTTTACTCATTAATAGTCCTTCCTTTAGCTAAAGTTTTTGGAGTTAACTTATTTGTACACCGCTTAGTATCTTTTATTTTCCTTGTATTATCTTGTTGCGTTTTTTCATTAGCCCTGCATAAAGCAAAAATTAAAAAGTACTATTGGACACCCGCAATTATTATCCTTTATATGTCTCTATTATTTGGAGATCATGCCCTTGTTAAACCAGATACGTTAGGTGAATTTTTATTTCTAGGTTGTTTAATAGTTCCTTATTATTTTGATTTTGGCCGCAAAAGTTTGTTGGTAAGTATTGTTTTAGGACTATTAATTAGATATACAAAAGCCTATTTTTTGCTGGCTCCTTTATTTGTATGCCTCTATTTGGTCTTCTTTAAATCTAAAAAAGAGGGATTCTTTTACGGTTTAATTTATGGAAGTTTATTTATTTTGAGTGAATTAGTAGTTAATAATTATTGTAATATGTATTTTTTGACTACATTTTGGGTATACATTAACCAGTCTGAAATTTCTGGAGATTTTCAGCATTTAATGTACCAATTATTTTTCCTTGTTAAATTTAATTTAGGATTTATTATTTCTACGATAATAGCATTAGGGGTACTTTTGAACCGAAAGGAATTTATATCCTCTTTAAAAGCGAAGTTAAAAACAGCGTCTTTTGGTTCGGCAATGAATTTTTCTAATCTTGAAAAAGGCTTATTTAATTTTAGATTGCCTTTTATGAGATTTCTTTTAATCCTTATTTTTTTACTCTTCTATTTTCTTCTAGGTAGGCATAGAGGAACTTTTATGGGGTACCAACTCCAATTATTGACCCCATTTATTTTAATAGTAGTACTCGCTCTTATTTCATTTGTAGAAACAAAGGTTAGTAAAAATTTCTTTATGTTGATGGTAATCGGTAACCTAGGCATAATGTATCTATATACTAATTTGGATCATTATACCTGTAATGAATGGGATCGACTCCGAGAAATAATTTCAGAAAATGAAGAGATATTAAATTCGCCACTTGTCGCTCCTATTTTAATAACAGAGCAACGGAAAATGTATGATTCTGGTCATCCAGAATTTTATATTAACGTCAATCATAATAATAAGTTCCACCTAGATAAAGTACTTCCTGATAGTGCCGCAATTGATCAAATGGACGAAAAATATAGAGATGATATTCGCAATAAAATAATCAATAAAAAATTTGATGTAATTATGTTCCCATCTCGTATAGCATTAGATATGGGGTTCAATATGATTCAAGAATACTACTATTGTAGTGAAAAACTAGATGTATGTATGTCTCATAATGCTAAAGATAGACATGTGCAAATTTGGAAACCAAAATTATGATTGCTAATCATAAAAGACAGATTGGTACTAAAAGCATCTTTTCAATTTTTTGTACGTAAATAGGCTAAGGAACGACGCACAAATAAAATGTACAACTAAGCTTTATCTTTTTGCCCCATTTGTCCCTTAAAAAATGCTCATTATATCAATATAAATCCTATTTTTTAAAGAACAACTGGAACAAAAAGATAAAGCTGAAGATGTACTCTTTATTAATCCCTCGTTCCTAACTAATGGAATGATGAAAAAATAAATTTATGCTTTATTTTTTTGTTTGCTTTTAATTAAACAACAGGATTAAAATTATTTATATGGAAGTTGCTGATACTACTTTGTATTCTAACCCAGACGCTCATGGATATTTAAAAAGATTGATTGCTGACAAGCATCACCAGCCCATTCTAAAAAACTTATTGGTTAAATTAGGTCTTAAGAAAGATGATACTATTCTTGAGATTGGTGCTGGATATGGACGATATACAAGTGAATTATTAGAAAATGACCTTCGAGTAATTGCTACAGAACCAGATGAGCATATTTTTAATATCTTAGACAAAAACTTTGAAAAAGATGCTGCTGCCAAATGTTTAATGGCATTTGTAGAGAAGGATTTGACGCTAGGAGAACCCGTAGATATGGTTTGTGGGTTTCATGTATTACACCATCTGAAAGCAGAGGATTTTGCAATGATTATTGAGTTTTGTGAACAGGAAAAATTAAGAAATAAAGATTTTAAAGGCTTATTTTTTTACGAGCCTAATCCACTGAATCCTTTATATCCTATCCAAATTGCCTGTAGGTCTTCCATGCACTTTTCGGAAGAAAAAGGCATGTGGAATATGGGAAATATGATTAAGGAAGTTGTTAAGCCATCAGTAAAAGTGGAAACTTTTTCCGTTGGATTCTTTCCTCCTCATAAGGTACTAAATGCTTTGCCTTCTTTTCTTACAAATGTTTGTACGAATCTTAGTGACACGAATGCTCCATTTTACGCTTACAAGATTTTTTGGTTTAAATTTTAAAAAATGAAGAATCATCAGGTAGTCATATTAACACCTGTTTATAATGATTGGGATTGTTTTGAAATACTAATCAAAGAAATAAGTAAAATTCAACAGACGGAAAAGGCTATTTCTTTTAGTATTGTGGCAATCAATGATGGTTCCCAAACAGAATGCCCCAATTATCTTTTTGATAACAAAGAAGTTAAGGTACATAAAATAGATTTAGCACGTAATTTAGGCCATCAAAGAGCTATTGCTATTGGATTATGTTATATAGAAGAACACTTAGCGTTTGACTTTGTCGTCGTCATGGATTCTGACGGAGAAGATGTTCCTAGCCAAATTCCTACCTTGGTGCATACTGCGATTAAAGAAAATAATATTGTTTTTGCTGCTAGAGGAAATCGTTATGAAACCTCCAATTTTAAGATTTTATATAGAATTTATAAAAAGGTATTTAGATTATTGTCAGGAGTAGAAATCTCTTTTGGAAACTTTAGTGCATTACCCCAAAAAGCAGTTAAGCAGCTAGTACTTTATTCCGAATTGTGGAATCATTTCAGTGGGGCTATTATGAAATCGAAGATAAAATACTCCAGTTTAAAAATTGACAGAGGAAAAAGGTATAAAGGGAATTCGAAGATGAAGGTTAGTTCACTGATGCTTCATGGTTTTTCTTCTATTACTATCTTCTTAGATGAGGTTGCTTTACGCTTACTGATGTTCTCATTCACAGTAATTGCTGCGATTTTTCCTATTCTTGGCATTATTGGGTACATGAAAATTTTTACTCCTTATAGCACACCAGGTTGGGCAACGACTGTCGGATTGAATTTATTGAATATAATTTTTCAACTATTCTTAGTTTCTCTCATGATGCTTTTCTTAGTATTGTATAATCGATCTTCCCAAAATGTTATCCCTAAGAATATTTACCACTATTTTGTCCAAGATTTTAGATAGAGATGAAGAAGGCAAACTTTTGTGTTATCGGTGATTAATCGCTGACTTATAAAGTGATTCTAACCGCTCTGCAATGACTGTCCAATCGTATTGCTGTTGCGCTAAAGCCTTTGCTTTAATTGCTTTTTCTGCTGCCAACGGATTATCTAATACCTCCTCTAGGACTGCAGGGAAATCATTGTCGTTTTTAACAAAAAAACATTCTTTTTCGCCAATATAATCAGTCACTCCCTCAATATCTGAGACCACAATTTTGCTCCCAACTGCCATAGCCTCTAAAAGCGAGTTATTAGCAGTAGCAAAATCCATTGGCCTAAAAAAGACGTCTGCTACTTGGTATAAATCTCTCAAAGCCTCATCACTAATACCTTTCTGAAAAAGTAAATTGTCATAAAACTTACCCAAATCTACGCCTACCATCACAAACAGCACATCTTTTAAGGCATAAATACAGTTTTCTAATACACCTCTTTGAATCCCATGTGAGCCGACACAAAGGGCAATCGCTTTAAATTTTTTGCCTAGTAATTGCTGCCTTAATTCCTTGTTTTTAATAGAATCATTCCAGAACTCCGTATCAATACCATGCGGCATGAATAGTGCCTTTTCGGGATATTTTTGTTGAATTTTAGGTAATAGATTTTTAGAAATACAGATAATTTTATGGGCATTTTTAAATACCTTTTGCTCTAAAAAACGAGCTTTAAGATTCAAAAATACCTTTTCTACAAAACCCTTATATTTTGCAACAGAAGGAGAAACATGGAGGGTTGCTATAAAATTTTTCGATACAGGAAGATGATACCCACAGTCGGTATAAAGTGCATGAATCACATCATATCTATCCGCAATTTCCTTAGCATATTTTGAAAGGCTTAGTCGCCTTCGAAAAGGGTCACTCGGTGTTTTTTGAATTAAAACCTTATAATTTTGTTCTTGAAAAGCTTTATTGTCTTCGCCCCATGTCAATATAGTGACATCGTGTTTACGCGCCATATAAGGCACAATTCGCTGATAACCAGAATACTGAGAATGGTGAGAATTCGTGGTCCAATGATGTGTGACGTAAAGTATTTTCAATTTGTAATTTTCAATTTATAAAAAAGTGTGTACGAAGTTTTTTTGACGCAGAAAGACGCTGTTTGAAGTTATGAATTGTTATGTTTTCTTACGAAAAGGTATGTTTAGATTATGTTTTGAACACGACCTAGAGCAAATCTAGTAAAGAAACCGTCAAAATCAGTTGGCTCTCCCGTCCGCAAGCGGGTCACAAACTTTGTTTGTTCATGTGATTCAATCCTAGGAGTTTTCGAAACTTCTATATAGTCCTTATTTACAATTTTCAAACTACTTCCTACAATTCGGTTCGCATTCGAACGCCATTTTTCTTAATAATAAAAGCTTTGCTACCTACGACTGTACAATTATCAGGAATGTCTTTAACTACTACTGTACCCGCACCAATCGTCACATTATTGCCGATTGTAACCCCTCCAATAACCTTTGCACCACAATTTATTGTCACATTATCACCAATCACAGGTCGTCCACCTTTATCATCCCATCCGATTGTTACTTGCTGATTGATCCAACAATTTTTACCAATAGAGTGAGCAGATATAATCGTAGCAAAACCATGTTGGATATATAAGCCCTCCCCGATTTTAGGAGTGTGGATAAAAAGAGAGGCCATTTTAGGGCAAATGATAGAAATGATTCGACCCAAAATTCCGATACGGTGATAAAACAGGTTTCTATACTCCTTCAAGAAACCCATCAAAAACAAAAAACTACGAGTAGTGCCCATCTCAATATTACTTTCTTTCTGCCATCTCTTAATATCAGCTTTAATAACCGCACGATTGGGGTGAATGAGTAATAAGACCAAGTGAGGAAAGCATCTAATGGTCTCCAAGAATATTTTAAGATTGATGAGTAGATTTAGTAGCATTGAAGTTTTAGTCCTGTGATTTTACCTCTTCAGTTAACTATTGAAGATGTAGTCATAAATACGAAAGAAGTTAGGTGAATGTTTATTTTGTTGCTAGATTTTAATACTATTAGTCAGGTGATTCAAAGAAATTGTGTTAATTTTTTTGGCAAGTTTACCAAAGTAGTTGACACTTTTAGTCCCAACGGGACGACATATTATTAACCTAGGGCATGAATGAATAACAAGATAATTAAAGCCCCAAAGCGGGCGACATAATAAGAGGTTAGCTTTTTATGTCGCACTTTCAGCGCTTTATTCTTAGTCTATTAAATCTTAGGGCTTGCGCCCTAAGTTATTATATGTCGCTCCGTTGGAGCTAGTGGTGGTGATGGAATTTTACTCCTTATTTTGAACACCTTATCCAAAAAGGGCAAGAAAGTGTCAACTACTTTAATAAACTTATCAATTTTTTTCAAGAAAACGTTAAATGCAGGTATACTCAAATTTTCAAGAAAATGACTTAATTTATTTTCGTTCTATGATTTTATTTGGAGGAGATTTAAGGATTAATCTTTTGAATCAAATCATTTTTTCAACAATTTCGTAAACTACCTTATTCTTTGCTACAGCGTGTATTAAATTTATTTTTACACACGGTATTTGTATATTTCGCATAAAAGTTATTTGTTGTTACGACTTAATATTTTTATATAAAATTCAAAATGAAAGAATTTCTAAAAAAAGTATACCTTTTTATATTATTTATATTTTCGTATTTCATTTTAATATATTTTTTAAACTTAAAAATTGTCCATGAAACAATTCCTAATTTAGAGGCAAATGTTGTTATTTTAGGGGCGTCGGATATTCAAGGAGCTATAGATCCTAGTTATTTTCGTTCAGCTAGAAACATTGCTCAGATGGGGGAACCCTATTTTGTGAGTCATTGGAAATTGCAGCATTTATTAAGGAATGAGGAGAATAAGATAGATACGCTCTTTTTGGGTTTTAATAATTTGTATATATCAGGAAGGTATGATGAGGTTTTATCTACAAAATTCGCTAATTGGTCAACATATCTTTTCCGAATTATTTATCCTATTGTAGACTTTAATACAGTATCAGAGTTAGAAGTTGATTGGTTCAATTTTTATAAATTAAAATTTAAATATATGTGTCTGTTTCTCAAGGTCAACCATAATCACTTCATCGGGAAATATGCTAATTATAATTCACAAATTAATAGTATAGATAATTTCATGATTAATATTGATCGACATTATTATCATGAAAAAGAACAATCTCCTATTTCAATTATAGCATTAAAAAACATATCAGCTATAAAGCAGATTTGTGTTGAAAAAAATATTAAACTAATTCTTGTAGCCCCTCCTGTTCATGCGAATTATTTTAAAAAAATACCTAAGAAATTTATCCAATATTTTGAAGAAGTAAAAGCCTCTTTTGAGGAAGAAGGAGTACTTGTTTTTGATTACCGAGCGTCACCTTATGCAGACACTGAATTTTATGATTCTTGTCATTTAAATGGAGAAGGTGCAAAAAGGTTTACTAAAAAACTTCGGCAAGATATAGAAAACCTAAAATAATTTCTCAAAGGGAATATAGACAAGTTTATCCAATTAGTTGACATTAATTATTCTAGACAAGAATAAATTTTGAGAGGATTAACACGGTTAATTAGGGGAAAATCGTGTTAATCCTGTCAAATAAATGTGATAATAGTGTCAACTAATTGGATAAACTTGTCGAATATATGATATAAAAATCGTAATACCTCTTTTTATCGAATCCAATGCTTTCGAATTAATAGACTACTTCATAGAAAGATATAACGGATTTGACTCAAAATTTAAGGATGTTAAAAAAAAAGGCACTACGATGAAAACCATACTTTTCACCGTAGTGCCAAAAAAAATAGCTAGTAAGTGCTCAAGATAGAAACTTCATGAGGTTAGGTATTTATTAAGATTAGCCGAAACAACCTTGCTTATCTATTCGTAATCAACGTACTTTATAATACTAGAATTTGGGACAGGATCTTTTGAATGACTCATCAATTAGACTTCCAAAAAAATCTGATTTTCAAATGATTAAGTAATTAGAATGATTTTTAATTCAATAGAATTTGCCTTTTTTTTACCCATCGTATTTCTAGTTTACTGGTTTGTGGTAAACAAGAATTTACGCTACCAAAATTTTTGGTTATTAGCAGCGAGCTACTTTTTTTATGGTTGGTGGGATTGGCGATTTCTATCTTTGATTGTCTTTAGTTCGTTCGTAGATTATTGGGTTGGGATACGATTAGGAGGGGAAAGTGATGACAAAAAACGAAAAAGACTGTTAGCAATCAGTATCTTAATGAATTTAGGTTTTTTAGGAGTTTTTAAATATTTCAACTTCTTTGCTCAAAGTTTTGCCGATGCTTTTACCCTTTTAGGGGTGCATTTCGACCCTATACGGTTAAATATTATTCTACCTGTTGGCATTAGTTTCTATACTTTTCAGACCTTAAGTTATTCAATAGATATTTATAAAAGACAATTAGAGCCCACGAAGGACCTCATTGCATTTTTTGCCTTTGTGAGTTTCTTCCCACAGTTGGTCGCAGGTCCAATTGAGCGTGCCTCGAACCTTTTACCTCAATTTTTTGAAAAACGAACCTTTAATTATCAACAAGGGGTAGATGGTTGTCGTCAAATTTTGTGGGGTTTATTCAAAAAGGTAGTGATTGCAGATAATTGTGCCCTTTTTGTGAATGAGGTGTTTGCAAATTATGAGGTATATTCGGGCATCTATTTATTCTCAGCAGCGATTTATTTTTGTATTCAAATTTACTGTGATTTTTCAGGGTATTCAGATATAGCCATTGGTTCAGCGAGGCTGTTTGGATTTAATTTAATGCAAAATTTCAATAATCCTTATTTCTCCATCAATACGCCCGAATTATGGCGTCGGTGGCATATATCCCTTTCGACTTGGTTTAGAGACTACATTTTTAATCCAGTTTTGCTAAGATACCGAAAACTCAAACGGAAGGCATCTTATATTGCCACCTTTGTCACCTTTTTTTTGATAGGAATATGGCATGGCGATAATTGGACTTTTATTTTTTTCGGAGTGATGCAAAGTCTAATTTTGATGGCAGACATTGCAAGCTTAAAAACCCGAATGAAGATAAAAAAATCAGGTTTTCATTTACCCACCTATAAGTTTATCAGTTGGGCATTTACGATGTTTTACTGGATGCTTGGATGTATTGTGTTTCGATCAAAAGACTTGGGACATGCCTGGGCATACATCGCACATATGTTTTCTGATTTAGAGGTTGGAATTCCTCCATTATACCGCCGAGTTGTTTACCTAAGTGTAATTTTTTTATTTATAGTAGAGTGGTTGCAGCAAAACAAGAAACATGGTTTAGAAGACTTGCAAATACCTAAGCCTGCAAGGTGGGGGGTATATATTTTTCTAGTTTTTTGTATTTATGCTTTTGGTGCCCAGCAACAAGAGTTCATTTACTTTCAATTTTAGAGAGGCCGTATAGTTATGAAGAAATTTATAAAAACGTTTACTATTTTTTTAACTATTATTCTAATACCACTACTCTTCGAGTTAGTGTTTTTACCAAAGGATTATTTTAATTATCGAGTAACAGAATCATTGATGGTTTATGATTATAAAAATCATTTTTATGGGTATTTTTATCCTAATCAGAAAATAGTCAAAACAGAATTTGGTGATTCTGGGCATCACACTAAATATGCTATTCCTAAAGAAGTAACCTGGGTAACAGATAGTTTAGGGTTTAGGAATACAATCTTTACAAGAAAGCCAGAAATAATCTTTGTTGGGGACTCTCAGACAGGTGGATGTGCATTAGATCAGAAAGATATGTTATCAGAACTTTTTCGAACTAAAACCAATAAATCTTCCTATTGCATTGCTAGAGATGGGGCATTAATAAAGTATCGAAATGTTAGAAGGGATGAAGTTATCAAAAAGCCAAAAGTTGTAGTTTATCAAACTACGGAGAGAGATCTACCGATGTACAGCTTATATCCAGAAGTTGCCTCTGCTAAATATGCTAGTACTATCTTAAAATATAATTTAACAAAACCTTTTATATTATTTGACCGATTCATGAAGGGTAATATGAAAAATTATCTAAGTGCTCGGTTTAGTAATGTCAAAGGTTATGGGGTGAATTCTCCTCAAAAAGAAGATTTTTTATACGCTCCGATATTAATGAGACCTTTATCAACAGAAAATATTGAGCGAAGTATCGATCGTATAAAAGAATACAAGGCATTTTTTGAGGCAGAGGGTGTCACATTTATTGTATTACCCATTCCTAATAAAGAAACAATATATTACGATTATGTACCTGATTTTGAGGAGCAACCAAGCAATATGCAATTGTTAGCAGAAAGATTAGATGAAGAGGGTGTTTATAATATCAATTTATTTGAGCTTTTTAATAAAAATAGAACAGATGAAACACCATTATTTCATTTTGATGATGCGCATTGGACAGCGAGAGGGGTAGAAATTACAGTAGATGCGTTGATTGAATTAATCGAAGAGAAAGGCTTGTTGGATTAGAGCTTTCATCCTGCTAGATTTTCAATAAAACTAGCAGGACTATTAAGATTCTTTTTTAGCTTTTTTCGACAATAGCAGTGACGATATCGCCCATATTCTTCAATTGCTCGATTTCAAGTGTTTTAAACTTAACATCAAATTGTTCTTCAATTTCAGCAATAATTTCTACGTTTCTGATAGAGTCCCAGTTTTCTACATCCTTCGCCGTCATTTCGTCAGTTAATTGTAGATCATCTAAATATAAAATTTCTTCTACGATGCTATTGAGTTTGGTATAAACTTCACTTCTTTCCATTAGACCTTAAAATTTATTAGTTTGTTTGATTAAAAATGTTGTAATAGGAGTAAATAAATCACTACTGTACCCTACTATTTTAAAATTGTCAAAAATGAGTAAATGAATAGATGTCAAAAACCGCCCGACTGCCGCTAGGCGGGCAGGTGAATAAATTTAGGATGAACTATTAAGTATGGACCATTTGCCTCCAAGTTTGCACCATATTTAATCATTCTCTCATTTAGTTATTTTATTATTCAGTCACTTACTCATTTACTATTTTAGGGTATAGTGATGAATCACTTCATTTATTATTTATTAGCAGCCAAAAGTGCCTCTAATTTTACTAAGTAATCTTCTTCGATATCTTTTTCTATCCAAGTCAAGAAGGGCTCATTACTAGCCAATTCGACTACATCGTAGTACATATCCAAATCTTGGATGGCAAATTCGTCAGGAGCTTGATTTTTGATGAAATAACTCTGAGAACCAGGGCAAGCCACAAAACAAGCTGTACTTTCAAGAGCTCTCAAACATTCAATAACGGCTCTTTTTTCACCTCTACCTCCATCATTAAAATCATCTAAGATAATCGCTCCGCCTTCTGATATTAGGGGATAAGTTTGAGGGAAACAGTCCATTGTACTTGTATATAAATCACAGTCCAAATGAAGAATAGAGACTTTAGGACTATTATTAGCAGCAATAAATGGTTCAACCGTATCAGAGAACCACCCTCTATGCAAAGTAATAATGTCTGTCAATCCATATTGTTCTACCTCTGCTTGTAATTTATCGTAGTTGCTTCTAAATTGACCTTTTCTATATCCTTTATCCTTAGTAGTATCAGGATCGGGTAAGCCTTCAAAGCTATCGAATAAGTGAATTTTTTTATCACTACCCAATTCTTTTAAAAGCAGGCCCATTAATATGCCCGTTCCTCCTTTATAAGAACCAAATTCAAGAATATCACCAGGAATATCTTTAGTTCGAATTACTAAATCGACAATTTTACCCATTCTAAAAGGGTCCACAAGGGTCAATTTTTTGACTTTGTCCCAATGTTTTCTCACGAATCCTGGCAATTCTGTTGAAAATTGATAATTCGCCTCCACCATTTCTGTCAAAGCAGATTTACGAAGGAAAGCCACAAAACACCTTTTCCAAGGATATTCGATGGTTTCGTGGAGCATTTCATTGGCAATTGTATTGTCAGATACTATATCTGTCATTGGAATTTATATTTTGCTGTATTGAAAGTTAATCTTTTTAATAAACGGGTTTTGAGTATTTTTAGTTACTTCCGTATTGAATAATAAAGCTATCTAAAATTTAAGACGCAAAAAATGAATAAAAGAAACAGATAGCTAGTCATTTTTCGGGTTATAGATTATCTGTGAATATGCTACCTTTTCCCCATTATAAGAAGTACCTTTTTTAATAGCTTTCCGTACAAAAAACAATTATCCATAAAAGGCAAGTATGTTATTTAATTCAGTTGAATTTGGGATTTTTTTGCCCATAGTATTCTTAATTTACTGGTTTGTCGTCCAAAAAAACTTACGGATACAAAACACCTTCCTATTGGGAGTTAGTTATTTTTTCTACGGTTGGTGGGATTGGCGATTTTTGAGTTTGATAGCTTTTAGTTCTTTGGTAGATTTTTTAATTGGACTTCAATTAGAAAAAGAGGAAGATGCAGTAAGGCGTAAATGGCTACTTGGAGCTAGTGTATTGGTGAATCTAGGTTTTCTTATTTTTTTTAAATACTTCAATTTTTTTATAGAAAATTTTGTTCAAGCTTTTACTATTTTGGGGCTCCCTTTTGAAGTAGAAAGACTTGCAATTATTTTACCTGTCGGAATTAGTTTTTATACCTTTCAGACATTAAGTTATTCCATAGATATTTATAAGAAAAGAATAACGCCGACTAAAAATATTATTACCTTCTTTGCTTTTGTTAGTTTCTTTCCTCAACTGGTTGCAGGTCCAATTGAACGAGCGTCAAATCTATTACCACAATTCCAAAAAAAGCGTCAATTTAATTATGAAGAGGCCTCAAATGGAATGCGTCAAATTTTGTGGGGTTTTTTTAAAAAAGTAGTAGTTGCAGATAATTGCGCAGTGATGGTCAATGAGATTTTTGCCAATTATGACCAGTTATCGGGGGGGACGCTATTTTTAGGATGTCTTTATTTTACCATACAGATTTATGGTGATTTTTCGGGTTATTCAGATATAGCCATCGGAACAGCGAGATTATTTGGTTTTAATTTATTGCAAAATTTTAACTTCCCCTACTTTGCTACCTCTACTACAGAATTTTGGCGAAAATGGCATATTAGTATGTCTAGTTGGTTTAAAGATTATTTAAATCAAAAGTTATTGATCTACTTTAGAAGTTGGGGTACGGCAGGTATTCTATGGGCATTATTCATCACCTTTGGTATTATT
>CALDTJ010000185.1 GCA_937924145.1 uncultured Saprospiraceae bacterium | reverse complement strand
AGGATTGAAGGTGAATAGCCCCCAATAAAATTGGGGGAAGTGATATTTTAAGCACTTCTTTACAAGTCTGAAAGACTTGAACATTAAAATGCCTATTATTCAAGCCTTTTAGGCTTGTCCAACGCCCTATTTATTCATTTCCCCCGATTTCATCGGGGGCTATTCGTATTGAATTCTCTTCGGAATTCATATTTGGAACTTATGGGGTGTCGGTAGAATTTGGAATTGTCAGATACGAATAAAGCTGTCAACGCATAGTTCCCCATACGGGCAGGCGTCTTAAAAAAATCCGTGTTAAAAGTCAACGTGTAAATCTGCGTGGAATTAAAATCTGCGTGGGATATTCAATGCCTAATTTTGTTTGAACCATTACGTATTAGACAATTTGGAATTGTCAGATAAGACCAAGCCGTCAACGCTTAGTTCTGTGTTAAAAATAAAATCCGTGTGGAAATAAAATCCGTGTGGAAAACCAACCTGAGACATCATTCTAAAAAATAAAAATCCTATCACTAATTGAAAATTAATTAATATTTAATTCTGACATAAGTAGCCATTAATTGAAAATTTATCCTCGCCACTAATTTTGTGGGTGTATTCAAGCAAGAACGTTTTCAGAAACCAAATGCTTAATTATTAACCCGCAAAACCGCCAACTATTTGGTTTTGCATAATGCCAAATATTATGTCTAGTATTGCCGCGAGCTTAAAATTCGAAGAATCTTTCCCGTATTTTTCCTTAAACGGTGCCGTTTGTTTAGTCGAAGGACATCACAATGATCCAGGAACTTTCCCAGGAAATCCTTATTCACCATGTTTGATCCAGTGCGATCAGGGATTCTGTTTGCACATTAAGTGGCACACACAAGGTAAGATGTTACCGTTTTTGAATGGAAAATGGAAGATTGACATTCTAGCAGAAGAATGGGGGAAAGGCGAAGCTTGTTTACCAGCTGACAAGGCGCATACCGTAGTAGATTGGGATTGTGATGGTCACTACCACGCAAGAATTTGTGTCAATCCAAATGCTATGGAGCCAGGCTTGTACAAGTTTGCTGTTTGTTTGACGATGTGTTCGCCATGCGAAAAGCAGATTCCTGCGCCAATTGCAGGATTTGTAGAATTGCCAGCAGTTAAGTTGTACAAAGCTTAAGCTGCCAAAGTCAAGGTATTGGACAAAGGGAACGAGTTACAGTCATTTCAAATCTAGAAGGCTGTAAATCGTTCCCCCATACCTATTTCGAATTAAAATTATTAGTAATTGTTCAGTGAGGTAAAGGTTAGAGTACAGACTTTCTACCTATTGTTAAGTCTCTAGTCTCTTAATTCCGCATGCGGAATGGTCTCTTTTCTCTATGCTGAATTATTCTTAAAAACAGCCGTATGAAACAGACCAATAACGATAATTATGATCTAAATTCCACTTCTCCAAAAGGGCAGATTGGCTTTGAGCCCTTTAGAACCGATAAGCATTATTATTTTCATTTTAATAATAGTGATGGTGATTGTATCTTATTTAGTCAGGCTTATAAGAGCAAAAAAGGGGCAGATAATGGGATGGAATCCATCAAAAAAAATATTCGATATAAAGATCATGTGCTTTTGCATCATAGCGATGATTTGCACTACTTTACCATCAAAGCAGGGAATAATCAAGAAGTCGCAAGAAGTCGAAATTTTGATACATTTGAGGACATGGAAGAGGGCTTACATTTTCTATACAATCAATTAGGATGTACTTATGAATCTCAATATTCTAATCACAAGGAAGACCATCAATTAGCGACGATCATTGCTGAAAATGAGAGGTTAAGCATTGAGCTACAGGAAAAAAGTCAAATTGAAACGGAATTGCGAGAGAAGTTATGGGAATTAGAAACAGCTTTGGCAGAAACCACCAGTTCCCTCAACGAAAGTCTATTAAAGCAAGACGGTTGGAGAAAAGAAAAATCCATTTTAGAAGAAAAATTGGTGCTATTGACCAAAAAAATGAGTGATTTAGATCATAGTCACTCCACGGAAAAAAATGAGATTGAAGAATTTCAAGGATCAACTTATGGTTTTCGAATTGATTTCTATAATATCGACACCGCAGAGGATGTAAAAGTGACAATTTATCAACCGTTAAGTCGAGAAAAAAAGGTGATGAAAGGTTTGCAAAAGGATGCCATTTTTGAATTTATTACCAATCGACTACCTTCCACAATTTTAGAAGAAACAATAGAAGAGGAGTTCGATAAAATTGCAGTAAAAACCGTAGCTCAAAATTCTAGTCGTACAATTAGTAGAAGTGCTACGGCTACGGTAGCAACAAAAAGTGTCCCTGTTATTCAAGAAACTATAGAACCTGCCGAATTAGCTGTGACCGTAGAGGAGATTATCCCTCAAGAGGCTGAAATAGAGGTATTAGAAGCGTCAATGGTCGAAGAGCCAACTAATATTGAAACAAAGAAAGTTCGAAATATTTATCAAATGAAGGCGATGGTCGAAAAAATTCGCAAGCAAATGGCTAAGAAGGATGCTATTCCCAAGCCAGTTAAGCGGGCAGTACCACCACCTCCACCTAATCAAGCAGAAGTAGCCATTCAAAAATCTGCTGAAGAAGTAGCAATCATCGAACAATTCTTTGGGTCAGCTGATGAAGCCAATTTACCACCAACAGAAGCATTAGAACCAACGGCCTATTTGACGGAAGGTGTGGAGGTACCAACAGTAGACGAGGAAGAAGTAGAGGAGCAGACAATTCTACAATTTTTTCCACCTACCATTGAAAAAGAAAGTAGAGCAGTAGGTCAAGTTCCCAATATTCCAGTTGACAATAGAGTGGATGAACTTTCGGAAGATGAATTAGCCGTTATTCGAAGATTTTTTCCTTCCAAATCGAATGAGCCAAGAACAACTCCTTTAAATTTAGCTGAAATTCAAACACTTTTGGACAATGCGACAGAAGAAAACTTAGAGGTAAGTCCAGAAGAAATGGCTATTATTAAACAGTTTTTTCCTGTAAAGTCCGTCGAAAAGGTGGCAGCTAAACCAAGAAAGACGTTCAAAGTGCCTGTGCCTCAACCACAAATAGAAAGCAACAAAGCTGAATTAGAGACTGTTGCTCAATTTTTTGGAAAAAAAGAAAAGCAAGTAAAAGCTAAGGTTAGTAGCGAAGTACAAGAGGAAATGATGACTTTCAAAATGCAAGTATCTCAGCCCCAAAAAGAAATCAGTAAGGCTGAATCAGATGCAGTCGCTCAATTTTTTGGAAAGAAGCAAAAACGAGCAGTAGCAAAGTCGAGCAAAGAAGCGCAAGCCGAAATTGTAGCATCTATTTTATCAAATATAAAAGAAGATGCGACGATGCAACCTGTAGATCAAGCATTGGTCAAAAAGTTCTTTGGTCCTAAAAAGAAGAAAGTAGTTGCGAAATCTCGAACAGTAAATAAGCCAAAGAATAGGCCAGTGGGGAAAGAATATCAGTTCAATCAACGTATTGAAAAAGCTACAAATACGGAAGATATTGCTTTATTTAATAAGTGGTTTGGAAAGTAGAACAACAGGTCTATTATTATTCATAAACAACAAAAATGCGCAATACTCCAAGAGAGAGTTTTGCGTATTTTTTTGTGGATCTGGACGGCAATAATAGTCCATGTGAAAAGTATCAATGACTAAGTTTTTAATTGAAAAATTGAGGAGGTGTTTTTGGCTTGTCTGTTTCTGCGAAAGAACCTTCATGCAAAATTTCAAAACTACTATTATAGGTTCGAGATTTACCAGTTCTAATGTTTAATTTTCGAATATAATCACATTCACTACATTTGAAAATAATCCAATCACCGTCTTTTACACCGACGCATTTATGTCTTGGGATATTGTCTCCAGTAAATTTTATTTCAAGCATAATAATAAATTTTGGTTTAGAATGCTGGTTTGGTTTCATATATCAAAAGACAAGTATTATGCCAAGGAAATATATGGTTATTTTTTCTATCTACTAGGTCAGACGATAAAAGTACAGTGAGCCATTTTCTACTATACTTATTAATTTAAATTTACATTTTTAAAATTTTAAAAAATTAAATATGTCAAGAACTGTATTTTGTATGTCTAAAATTGGCAAATATACAGTTGACACAATAATTATATATTTTATATTTTAATTTATTTATTTTTGAATATAATTACCATCCTCTACTTTAAACATCTTACAAATAAGAAAACTTACAAAGTTCAAACGAATCTTAACTCGCTAGATAATTTTTTTCCATTTTTTAATGAAGAATTAAAATATCGCGGATATGAAAACCAAAAAACAAAACTTACTACTCATCAGTCATGAGAAACAGCTTAGTAATAAACTGTATACCGTATTAAGACAGATTTTTTTGATTGAGCAGTTAACCTATGATCAAGATTGTGTAGCTTATATGAACACCAATGAGGTGGCCTTAATCTTATTAATCGGTTGTCAAAGTCCACAGGACACTCATGTTAAATTAAAGGCGCTTCGGAGTATTTCTGGTATTTCACCCATCATTTTAATATCGGATATCAGCAACCCTAAATTTATTATACAATCTTTTCGATTAGGCATAGTAGATTTTATTCAGGTTCCCGTCGATATGAGTGAGTTGATTAGTGTAATCCATCGGGAATTGAAACCAACTGTCATCCTTCAATCACCCCAAAAAGAGGTAGGAGCGGCAGGACTATGGACTAAATATATTCCGAATTTCACTAAGGAGTTATTACCAGAGGAATTAAGTGTGATCCCTCGAACACCACTCTTTGGAATAGACGTAGCTCCTGATAGTGTAGCATTTTTAGAAGTGCAATTCTTCGGAAAGTTTAGCATTCATTTTGAAAATCAAAACATTGAAAATCTCTTTAGTAAAAGGACTAAATCATTGCTAGCCTTCTTATTATATAATTATAAAAAACCTATTTCAAGAGATAAACTAGCGGAGTTGTTTTGGCCTTATCATGCTACAGCTAAAAATAATTTGAATGTTGCAATTCATGGAATTCGGAAAATTTTCAATAATTTATTACCCGATATTCCTATCATTAACCTAGAGAATGACTGCTATGTTTTTACACCTAATCTAATTATTCAAACAGATGCTGAACGAGTAGAACAACTTTATCGAAGTGCAAAAGCAATAGCTAACAATGTAAATACTACTCAAGCGGCAGGAGATTTTCAAACAGTTGTATCACATTATAAAGGCGACTTTTTGGAGGGGATTTATGAGCCGTGGACAGAAAGAAAACGGGATCATTACCGAGAAATTTACCTTTATTCCTTAAATCAATTGAGTAATATATACTTTCAAGTAGAACAATTTTTTGAGGCGATTAAGTATAATGAAATGATGTTGGAAAAAGATGCCTGTATGGAAGAGGTTCATCGAAAATTAATGATTTGCTATCATCGCCTGAATCGGAATATCAAAGTGATTCGACAGTACCAAAAATGTGAAAAAGCACTTGCTTCAGAAATGGGTATTGTACCTTCAAAAAAGACCGTAGAATTATTGGAGGAATTGAGAAGGGCCTGATTATCTGATTTAATTACAAATTATAGTTCTAACAAATTTAAAATTATAGTACGCATTTAGTTTTTAAAGTTGGGTGGCATTCATTTGTCGCCCAATATTTTTTTAGTACCCCCATCACTTTTCCTACCAAAAGTCGTAATTTGAGCGAATTATCGTATCAACATTATCGAAAATGAGTTATCAAAAATTACTATTATTACTTTTGCCATTGTTGTTTAATGCTTGTTTAGTCGCTCAAAAAACGACCTTCGAAAAGCAAACGCTACCAGCAGTCATGGAACTGAAAACATTGGTAGGTATTCCCAATAATGGATTGTCTAAAAAAGATATTCAAGCGAATATAGATTGGCTTAGTACCGCTTTTCAAAATAGAGGATTTACTACTCAATCTCTTCCGAATAAAGGTAATCCACTCCTGTTTGCAGAACAGCAAATTTCCGAGGATTTGCCTACTGTTTTATTTTATATGCACTTAGACGGACAACCCGTTGATCCCACAAAATGGAATCAAGAAAGTCCTTATAAAGCAGTCCTTAAAAAAGCAGACGCTGATGGTAATTGGACTACCGTTTCTTGGGATAGTGTCGGTGAAGCAATTGATCCAAGTTGGAGAATTTTTGGACGTTCGGCAGCAGACGATAAAGGCCCAATTATTGGGTTTTTAAATGCGATGGATGTATTGAAAAAAGAAGGGAAAAAACCTGTATTTAACGTGAAAGTAATCATGGATAGTGAAGAGGAAATGGGGAGTAAATACCTCGCAGAAGCAGTAGCCGAATACGAAACGCTATTACAGGCAGATGTTTTGATTATCAACGATGGGCCCGTTCATATTTCAGGCCATCCGACTTTGATTTTTGGTTGCAGAGGAATCACAACAGTAAATCTCACCGTTTTCGGAGCATCCAAACCTCAGCATAGTGGACATTATGGAAATTATGCACCCAATCCCAATTTTATGATGGCGCATTTATTAGCCTCCATGAAAGACCAAACGGGAAAAGTTTTGATTGATGGATATTACGACGGAGTAGAATGGGACAAAGCTGCGGCTAGTACGATGGCAGCCGTACCTGATAAAAAAGCTGATATTTTAAATTTATTACAAATCGCTGAACCAGAGCAAGTTGGTGCCAGTTATCAAGAATCTTTGCAGTATCCTTCTTTGAATGTTAGAGGGATGTCTTCCGCTTGGGTAGGTAGTCAAGCTAGGACGATTGTACCCGATAAAACAACGGTAGCCATTGACATTCGACTAGTGCCAGAAAGTGATCCTAAGCGTTTGGTGGAGTTAATCAAAAAGCATATTGAAGGACAGGGTTACTACATTGTGAATCACGAACCAACCAAGGAAGAACGTTTAAAATACCCCAAAATTTGTTATTTATATGCAGGAGGTGCAACGCTACCATTTAGGACAGATTTGAATTCTGAAGAAGGAAAATGGTTGGAAAAAGCGATTCAAAAGCAGTATAAAAAAGACCCTGTCAAAGTGAGAATAATGGGAGGAACAGTACCGATTTCTTCCTTTATCAATCAATTAAAAATACCTGCCATTATAGTACCTATGGTCAATTCTGATAACAATCAGCATAGCCCGAATGAGAACTTTAGAGTAGATTATATGACAAATTCTATTCGTACTTTTTATGCGATTATGACTACTAAAATGTAGCCGAATAGGTTGTACGTATTTAGCGGATTGTATTTGATTTACTACTTTCTCAACGTATCAGGCAATTTGAAATTGTCAAATACGTACAAAACAGCAAAGGTCTAAATCAGTTGCACATGCGGGCGGGGCGTGTGGAAATCAAATCCGTGTGGAAATCAAATCCGTGTGGAAATCAAATCCGTGTGGAAATCAAATCCGTGTGGAAATCAAATCCGTGTGGAAAATGTCAACATCTAAATCTTCAATAGTTTTAAAATCCGTT
>CALDTJ010000184.1 GCA_937924145.1 uncultured Saprospiraceae bacterium | reverse complement strand
AACAATATCCTTCATGATTTTATCATGTCTAGCTTAATCATCTTGCCCATTTGTAAAAATCTAAAAAACTTCCTTTTTGAAAGTTCATCAATCTTAGCTAAATCATCTATATTGAGCAGGTAAGAGAGTATAAAGCGTATTTAAACTTACTCTTAGTAAAATACTAATTATCTAGTAACACCTTATTTGCTAATGACCATCCATTCAAAATCCATAGGCTTAATTCTCGGCCCGATAGTCTTCCTCCTAACCTTACTTTTTTTCCACCCACAAGGATTAAATCCTAAAGCCAATGCGGTATTGGCATCGACTTTATGGATGGCGATCTGGTGGATAACCGAGGCAGTTCCTATTGCAGTAACAGCCTTATTGCCAATTGTTTTGTTTCCATTAACAGGAGGACTAGGATTAACGAAGACGACTGCAGCATTTGGTCATAAATACGTTTTTCTATACGTAGGCGGTTTTATCATTGCCATTGCCATTGAAAAGTGGAGTTTACACAAGCGAATTGCCCTAAATATCATCAATTTTATAGGCACAAATGTGGTCAATATTATTCTAGGTTTTATGTTAGCGACCGCTTTTATGTCGATGTGGATTTCCAATACTGCTACTGCTGTTATGATGCTGCCAATTGGTATGGCGATAGTTGCCCAATTACGAGATAATCCCAATACAATCGAAGATGAGAATATGATTTTTGGAAAGGCTTTGATGTTAGCCATAGCCTATAGTGCCTCCATTGGAGGTATGGGCACTTTGATTGGTACACCTCCAAATTTAGTCTTGGCAGGCGTGGTAGAAGAGACTTTTGGGTACGAAATTACTTTTGCTCAATGGTTTAAATTTGGATTTCCTATTTCGGCCGTTTTGTTATTTATTTGTTGGAAATATTTAACCACTTTTGCTTTCAAATTTAAGCAAAAGACCTTTCCTGGTGGGCGTGCGGAAATCAGTAAACAGCTCAATGCATTGGGGCAAATTAGCTATGAAGAGAAATTGATAGCGGCAGTTTTTGCGACTACGGCGGTGGCTTGGATGGTTCGTTCTTATCTTTTAAAGCCCATTATTCCTGCTATTGATGATACGATTATTGCGATGATCAGTGCGTTTGTCATCTTTTTATTACCCACTAAAGATAGAACTCGACGCTTACTAAATTGGGAAGAGGCAGTCAAATTACCTTGGGGAATTTTATTACTTTTTGGTGGTGGAATGGCATTGGCTGCTGGTTTTAAGTCAAGTGGATTAGCTCTATGGATTGGGGCTCAAATGACTGCTTTGGAGGGGATTACTATTTTATTATTGGTTCTAATCTTAATTGCAGCGGTCAATTTCTTGACGGAGATCACTTCTAATTTAGCGACTACTGCGATGTTGTTGCCTATTCTTTATCCGATGGCAAAAACGATTGATGTGCATCCTTTTGTGTTGATGGTTTCAGCGACGGTGGCGGCCTCTTGTGCTTTTATGCTGCCTGTGGCTACTCCGCCTAATGCAGTGGTTTTTGGATCTGGTTATTTGCGGATTCCAGATATGGTGAAGGCTGGGATTTGGATGAATGTTATTTCTATTATTTTGCTGACTTTGTTTGTCTATTTTTTACTGCCTTTTCTTTGGGGATTTGATCCTGATGTTTATATGGAGACTTTTTGATTTGGATTTTTTATACAGCCGAACTTGATGTTGACTTTTTTATACAACGGATTAATGGAGGACAACTGATTTAGACGATGACTTAGATGTTAACTTAGATGTTGACTTTTTTCTTCTTTTATTTTGTGATTTGTTTTTGTTTTGTTAGATTTATGGTATTGAGAAAACTAAAACAAATTATGGGATTACTTTATGAGGAATTGAGCTACGTTATTCGTGGCTGTATCTATGAGGTACATAATGAATTGGGAGTTGGATTAGATGAGGAAAGTTACCATTTGGCTATGGAGAGAAAACTAACTGAAAAGGGAATTCCTTTTCGCAGTCAGGAGATTCGATATGTTGAGCATCGAGGTAAAAAAGTGCATAAGTTTAAATTGGATTTGATTGTGGCAGATAAGATTATTTTAGAATTGAAGGTGCAGGAAACAGGGTTTCATCCAGAAAATGTCTTTCAGTTATTGTCTTATTTAAAATATTGGAAAAAGCGGTTGGGTATGTTAGTGAATTTTGGATTGCCTAAAGTAGCCATTCAAAGACTTCCATTTACTGAAAAAAAGTATAATTTATCGGAAGATTATTCATATATAAAAGCACTAATTTCTCCTGACAACCGACTACTTTTAAGAGCAGTTAGAAATGCACTAAAAAGGATTCTGAATATTCATGGAATAGGGTACGGAGAAACCGTTTATAGAAATCTACTAAACAGCGAATTATCCTATCAGAAAATAAACTTTCTTCCCAAAACACTACTGCCTATTTATTGCGAAGACCAATTATTGAAATACTATGAAATAAATTGGCCTGTCATCGGCGACCAATTTATTTGTGGCACAGTTGTACTAAAAGAAAGCCTAAATCTCGATATTGCAAAAATGCAAAATTATCTAAACACGCTAAACTTACCATTTGGCATACTAGCCCACTTCAATAAAAATCAACTAGAAATCTATGGTGTAACCTCTAAAAGTACTGCATAAGTAATTAATAGTGAGTCAAATGGTTAATTTTTTCTAAAGTCTACATCAAATAAAGCCGTCAACATCTAGATCAGTTGTCCTTCATTAATCCGTTGTATAAAAAAAAGTCAACGTCTAATTCGGTTGTATAAACAAGTCAACATCTAATTCGGTTGTATAAACAAGTCAACATCTAATTCGGTTGTATAAACAAGTCAACGTCTAATTCGGTTGTATAAACAAGTCAACGTCTAATTCGGTTGTATAAAAAAGTCAACATCTAATTCAGCAGTAAAATAACATCCGCAAAGAAAGGTTAAACTTCCCTTATTTAACAAGCCCTTAACTAATTAAAAAAGCCCACCTTCCTAAATTTATCTTCCAATCAGGCAACCGATTCAAAAGTTGCTGCATCAACTCTAAAAATACACCTCATTCTTGATTAACTGATGAATTTAGACCAAGCGATTATAGCAGCCAAAAAAGGCAATCCCGTTGCCCAGCGGTATTTGTACGATACGTACAAAGTGCCTCTGTTTACGGTGTGCCTAAGATATAGTCGAGACAGATCGGAGGCAGAAGATATTTTACAAGAAGGCTTTATTAAAATTTTCAAAGACCTAAAACAATATGCAGGAAAAGGAGCAGTAGGAGCTTGGATGCGAAAAGTAATGGTCAATACCGCTTTACAATACATTCGAAAATGGAAAAAAGATTGGAAACACGAGGATAGTGGAGATTATCAAGATGCCTTCCAAAGTTCCGCTACTGTTTTTCAACAATTAGGCTTACAAGAACTGACCAAACTAATTCAACAATTACCAGATGGTTATAAAATCGTCTTTAATTTATATGTGATCGAAGGATATAGTCATAAGGAAATAGCGGAGATACTGGGTATTTCAGAAAGTACTTCTAAAACCCAATTATTTAAGGCCAAAGGTGCTTTGCGAAAAGCTATAATAACTAAGTAAATATGAATCAATCAAAAGATAATTTAGAAGATTTTTTCCAGCA
>CALDTJ010000183.1 GCA_937924145.1 uncultured Saprospiraceae bacterium | reverse complement strand
AAATCCATTGTTGTTGGAAAAGAATTGGGGTATCTTAGGATGCGCTTAGACACCTTGCCTAGTATGCAATCAGCTATAGGCTTATATCAAAAAATGGGCTTTTATGAGATCGAACCTTACCGATTCAATCCAATTGAAGGGACGAAGTATTTTGAGATAAAATTATAAGTAACGGCGAAATACTCTAGTCCATCTTTCAAATATTATCCTGACGCACATCTTATTTTTTATAATTTAATTTATCTTTGCCTACTTCTTATAGCCCACCCATTTTTACACAAAACAATCTACTACTAATCATTCATTCAAAATCATTTGTGTATGAAGTTTCCCCTATTTGCGTTATTACTTTTCCTTAGCATGACTTCTATTACGGCTCAAGAATTGGACATGGAGGCTTTAAAAGAGCGAAAAGAAAATATCAAAGATGACCTAAAAGAATGGGAAATGGACATCAAAGAAGTGATGAAGGAGGTCAATGACTTGAAAAAGGAATTAAAGCTATTGGAAGACAGTTTGAAGGTCTACCCTATTTGGTCTAAAGGGGTCTTCGGAACAGTCGGATTTAATTTTACCCGCTTTCAGTATTGGTTATCCAAAAATGAATCTAGTACGACTGCCAGTACAATTGGCTATACCTTCAATGGATTTTTTAATCTAGAAGAAAAAAAGTATTTTTGGAATAACACGTTAAAGCTCAATCAAAGTTGGATTCGATTTGATAATAAAGAAATAGAGGAAGAAGAAAATGGATTCCAAGTAGCTTCCGATGCCTTTAATTATTCGAGTCTTTGGGGCGTTAAAATTTCGAAAAAACTAGCAATTTCGACACTTGCAGACTATAGAACTGCCTTATTACAAAACCGCTTTAACAACCCTAGTACACTAGATTTTGGTTTTGGTTTGACCTGGAAACCTGCTAAAGATATGGTTATTGCTTTTCATCCACTCAATTATAATGCTGTTTTTGCAGAGCAAAATTCTCGGTCTTCTTTAGGGTTGAAAGTGCTGGCAGAATATTCCAAAAAATTCTTTGCGGGAATCAATTGGACCACTAGTTTTTCAGGGTTTAGAAGTTATAAAGATGATGATTTAAATAACTGGTCTTGGACCAATGGATTGAGCAAAACGTTCAAAGGAATTGGGTTTGGATTAGATTTTTCTTTTAAGCAAAATAAACAAGAGGCACTTGCTCGAAGTTTGGAAACCAATCCTTTCCAATGGTATTATATCTTTGGTGTATCTTACAAGTTCAAATAATCACAAACGAATGCAAAATCTACATTTTAGAGTCGCTAATAAAACAGATTTACCAACCTTATTAGCTTTTGAGCAAGGCATTGTCTCTGCCGAACGGCCAATGAATCCGACGATCAAAGCCGAAGGGGTTAGCTATTATGACATTGCTGCACTAATCGAACGACCAGATGCAGAAGTCATCGTCGGTACGGTTGATGGGGAAATAGTTACTTCTGGTTATGCTTTGATCAAAACTATGTCGCCAGTATTTAAGTTTGATAAATATGTACATTTAGGGTTTATGTACACCAAGCCAGCTTATAGAGGAAAAGGCATCAATCCGCGATTGATCGAGCAGTTAACCAACTGGGCTAAACAACAAGGTGTCCTAGAAATTCGCCTAGAAGTTTATTCGAAGAATGCGCCTGCCATTCGGGCTTATGAAAAAGCAGGGTTTGATCAATTGATGGTGGAAATGCGGCTGAATTTGAGTGAAGAATAGTCAACACTACCTAATACAAAAACATGAAGTTCGCCTACACCATCCTATACGTCGAAGATGTCAATGAAACTATTGATTTCTATGAAAGCGCCTTCGGGTTTACTAAAAAAATCGTCACCCCAGAAGGAGATTATGGAGAATTGATTTCAGGTGAAACAACGATTGCTTTTGCTAATATCGAATTGGGCAATAGCAACTTCAAAGATGGCTTTATTAAGAGTAGCTCAAGTGCCAAACCATTTGGCATCGAACTAGCCTTCACTACTGAAGACATAGATGCAGACTATCAGCAAGCTATCAATGCAGGCGCCATCGAAGTATCATCCATCAAGGAAAAACCTTGGGGACAAAAAGTAGCTTACGTCAAAGATAATAATGGTTTTTTGATAGAAATTTGCACACCTATAAACACAAATTAGTTTTTATATGAAAAAGGAGATTAATAGATTTATCCACAGAAATTATCATGCCTGTATCATAGGAAGTTTTGTAGCAGCTATTAGTGGGATAGTATTAGCCTATCTCACCAATGACGCAGATCCATGGGGTACTATCGGAGGCTTTGTTTGCGGTTTGTCTCTAATATTTGTTTTGCACACTGTTACTACACGAAACCGTTAATTTCTAGTATCAAAACATTAAAATAACGATTTAAACTCCATTTTATTCATATACAAAAAGTAAGAAACGAATAGTAAAACAGTACCCACGATTTGCAAGGTCAAATCATGTCCTAAAGCATTGTGTGCTAAGATGGCTAACATCAAATCAAAAGCCAAGCCTGCATAGACCCAATGTTTTAAAAAAGAAGTACGAGGAATCAATAAACCAATCACCGCTAGTGCCTTCAATGGTCCCATGATTGCAGGTAGATAGTCTGGGTAACCAAATCCTTTCCACATTTCCATATATTCAGGACTTGCCTCCAATGCCATTTTTGCAGAAAAAGTAAACAGTGCGGCTACTAAAACCGTAGTAATCCAATATAAAATCTTTGGTAGATTCATTGTAAATGAGTTAATTTTTAAAGTTGGTGTTGGAACAACAAAGCTAACAACTTTTACTAAACTTACGTTACGTTTGAATTATTTAGTGCTTATTAAATGGCATAAAATAGAACACACTCAATTAGACTTATCAGATTTTCAAAAATTTGACAAGTCTACTACTTCTACGAATACTTTTACCTAAAAAGGAGAAAAAAACAAGGCTTTTGTTATAGTTTGCATAAAAAAACTATCAGACAGACTCCATTATATATTTTTAGTCATACTTGGGAAGATTTTCAATTGCAGACCTGCGAAAAGTGTTTTGGACCTATGAGCCTTGCTGCCATCTCTCTTTTAAGTGTCAATCCTAATCCGTCAAATACGGAATTGTTCTTCTATTTGCCAGAAGATTGTGGTTGTGGTACTCAAAATCGAACAGTAAAAGCCATTAAGTATGCTGTTTATTTAAAGCAAAAAGCAAAAAAAGCTGAATAGTTTTTATACAATGCTATGCCTTTTTCTTCTTCAAATCCATCGGTTCATAATAAGTCCAACTAGGGTCATTCATTTTTGCAGTCGTTTTTATACGCCATTGCTTTAACGCATAATCTGTCCCTTTAAAGGTCCAACTTTGGCGACAGATATTCCAGTTGTCAGGAGCTAATTCTTGGGCAATCGCCAAATACTTTTCTGCCTTATTTAGTTGATTCAGACCTTGGTAATAAAGGCCCATTTTAAAATAGGCATCTGCTAAGAAGTCATTTTCGGAAATAGCACGCGTATGCGCTTTTAATTTTTCAGAAGATTGGACCAATTTGGGGTCTAAAGTATTTTTCACCCATGCTATCGTTGCTTTCCCAAAGGTAGATCCTCCAAAAGAAAAAGGTACATTATTGGTCGTTATAGTATGTCTCGCGGCATAAGCCCCTTCATTCACCCGAACGACTTTCCCTGTTTCATCAATCCACGCAGCAGTAGGGACATTTACCCAGCCGAATTGAGTGCTAATTTTGTGCGTTGGATCGACCACACATTTATAGGTAGCCTTGGCATCTGTAAACCATTTTTTAGCAGCTTCTGGCTTTTCTGAATCTTCTGCCACGCAAATTATTTCAAAATTAGGATCATTTAATTCTGTATAGATGTCTTGCCATATTTGCACATCAAATCGACAACCACACCAAGTTGCCCACGTTACAATAAGCACTTTTTTTCCTCTTAAATCAGACAATCGGAAAGTATCCCCATTAATATCTTCTATTTCAAAATCGGGAGCAATCGCAGTTGCTAACATCGCCTTTCGAACTTCAGGAATAAGCCCTAAACTCCAAACCGTTTTATCTTCATTGACAACACAAGCCTGTTCTAATCTTTTGGATAATTTGGTCACATTTAACCATTGATTTCCTTCCTCCATTTGAGTAAATCCATCTTCCAGTAAGGGGATACAAATATTCAAAGGGTCGTAACAAGCTCCACTTTTTTTGAGGTCAAAGCCCGTTGCTGCTTTTAATTCATCGGCTCTAATCCAAAGGGTGTCGCTGCCTTTTTTTAAGGCGGTCACTTTGGTACTTTTATCGTTTGCTAAGACAACCATTTCGGCTTTATTCATTTCTGTTATTTTTTATGATTTTATATATCAATAGGTTTCAAAAGTTTTGACTATAAAATCCCGAAGGGATTAAACTTGAATAACCCCGAATGGAATTCGGGGTGAGCCAAATAAACGATATGCCACAACCACGAAGTGGTCGAACTTAACTTACTCAAATTGGGGTTGTGTAGAAAGTCAAAATATGTAAAATATTCGAATATTTTACATATTTAAAATCATAATAATCAACGATAAATATTTTATTAAAAATAATAATTTATTGATAAAATCGACTTTTTACACAACCCCCTATTCAAAGT
>CALDTJ010000182.1 GCA_937924145.1 uncultured Saprospiraceae bacterium | reverse complement strand
GATACGGGTTTGATGCACATTGCTGCGGCTTTCCGCAAGCCAATTGTTTCTATTTGGGGGAATACCGTACCTGAATTTGGTATGACGCCTTATTACCCAAAAGGGATGGATGCAAATAGGACTTTTGAAGTTAAAGACTTGTCTTGTAGACCTTGTTCAAAAATTGGTTTTGAGGAATGTCCTAAGGGGCATTTTCAATGTATTCATCATCTAAAGGAACAGGAGATAATCAATGCAGTACAAGCAAGAATTATTGATCGGTAAAATTCATCTTCTGCCCCTTCGTCGCCATGTATTTTAATTGTCTTACCAAGAAATGTAGATTTAGAAAACGTAATTCAGGGGTAATCATTTCACCATTTTCATCCAGAGCCAAAATAAAATTTTCATAGTCTCGAATACTATCATAAAAATTATGTTTTTTGCGCTCTTGTTGATAGAAATTTTCAAAGAAACCATATTGTTCATCGGTTAAGTGCCACTGGTCTTGTAGAAATCCATTTTCGATAACGTTTTCTTTCCAATCGTTGGGCGTAGAATGATGAGCCAATAAGACTAAATCAAAATTTAAGGAGTCTAATACTCGCCATAGATCTTTTCTTTCTGATTTTTGATAGAAAAAATAGGTAATATCTGTTTGAGTGTTCCAAAAATAAAGGAGTGTCGGTTTGTTTTGATGCTTTTGCTTGATCTCTTGTAATATTTGTTCACCTGTTCCACTTGATTGATAAAAGGTAACATTGTCAGGATACTCAAATGTTCTTTCGCCATACAAGTAAGCTTTCCGATTTTCGATTTCTTGAATTATCAAACTATCTGAAATGGCTGCTAAATATTGGTCGTATCCATCTTTTAAAAATCGTTCATTGTTTCTAATTAGATGATTATCAATTTGTTGGGAAAGTGTTAACTCTAAAGTTTTGCCTTCCAAATGATTTTTTAACTGTTCTATTTCCAAACCAAAAATATCACAGTTAGGCAAGTTTATACAATCTTGATAAGGGGCTGTTTGTGCTAATTGAGCCTGTAAATATTTGCGATAAAGTTGTAAGTAATATTGATAATTCAAACTAGAAAATGCGGCTGGATTATTGACTGGGAATTCTTCCCAAAAATCAAAATACTCCAATGGAAAACCATCTTTTAGCATATTACTATAACCGTAATTTCGGGAGGTTTTGAAAGCGTATTTCATGTAATCCATCGCTATTCGATACTCTGAATGGTTTTTAACCCATGCTAAAACTATTGGATTGTCTACTTCAAAATTTCTAATAAAGTCGGCTGTGAAAATTCTGATTTTTTCGGTAATAGCGGCTCTTTGCTCTTTAAATTCTCTTGGAATTACATAGGGTAAAGTGGCTCTTAAGTCCACCTTGAAATTGTCATTGAATATTCGATGATAAGCGGTTATTTGTTCATTTATAGCTGCATTATCGCCTTTAATAGTATAGGGTTTAGCATCGTTTGTCGGATCTCTGTGATCAATATTTACGATGATTTCATCACCAGGAGTGGCGTAAAGTGGAATATTGATTGGAAACCCATATTTTAGACGAATCTCTGTGGGCTTCTCTATTTTTATTAAAAACTCATAATTTCCTTCATCATCCGTTATCGCATGATGATTAGGGGCTTCTAGGTCTGATCGGGTTGCCGTGGAGGTTAGTTGTATTTCCCTTCTTTTTTCTTCAATCGCTGTCCTATCGTCTGCTGAAAGTCTTTTCGATATTGGTCCATTGATTATTTTCCCTTTGATAATAGTATATGGAATTTCATTAGGAGTTTGGTCACTACAGGCATAGCATAGTACCATTAGTAAAATAGGCAAGAATTGTTTCATTTCAACGGGTTTGGTAGTTTGACAAAGCTTTGTACTAGGGTAGATGCGAGAGGAGGGAAAAATGGTGGGCGATGGATGAATTATTTACGCTAATTCAAATTTTAGAGGAAGTTGATATACCTCTAGTAATTTTAATAAATCTTTTGTGTATTGTTTTTTCAAATGCTTAGCTTGTCTAACCATTAGCTTACTGTTCATTTTTTCACTAATTTCTATTTCTTTATTTGTTCCTTCAATTAATTCTAATAGATGAACGACTGCATTTTTTTCATTGTTTGAATTTGCTTTAGAATCTTTCATAAGATTATGATTTAGAAAAACTAATTTTTAAATGTATCCTACTAAAAAATTCAATTTTAAGCTGCATCAGAAAGCACCGCTGATAATTTAAAATCTAGCAGAAGTTCTTGCAATTGATCGGTATATTGTTTTTTCAAATGCTTGTATTGTCGAACCATTAGTGGACTATTCATAGTTCTGCTAATCTCAATACTCTTATTTGTGCCATCAATAAGTTCTAAAAGCCTAATAGCTGCATTTAGTTTATTCTTTTTCAACTCACTCATTTTTCAAATGTTATTTTCAAAAAACCTTTAGGTAGAATTTTACCTTCTTTTTTAGGGTTAGTACTAGAATAGGTATCAATCCATTGATTTTGGAGTGTTATAAACCCTAAATAATTAGTGTGACCCTTAGGATACTTCTTTACAATATACGAATCTATTCCCTGATCTTCCAGAGAAAACGTCCAAAATTGATCTAAAGTTTGTTCGCCTCTTTTTTCATAAATCTCATAATCCAAGAAAGTGACGATATCAATATCGTTTGGGTTTTCTTTTTTAGTTACAAAGCTACCATTTATCCACTGTTCAAAATAAGGGAATACTTTATCTTGAAAACGATAAACAAACCGTAAATAGTTCTCAAAAAGTATTTTCCTTGTCTTTGAAGTAGGGAAAGCGTCAACAAAATTAGCTTTTAAAGTATCTAAGTCCGTCTCTATTTGTTTATAGGGTGTTAGATTTCCGTTTTCATCAAAATTATAAGTAAACATAAATTTCGGTGTTGGTCATTCATATTTTGTAAAGATAAAACATAAGATAGCCGCAAACAAAAAGTGTTTTTTATTATATTTTAAGGGAGTTAGAAATAAATAAGCTACGCAAATTTGACGCAGGATTTTTTATCTCAGACAAGGCAAAAAACGCAGACAATGCAGGGCATTGGCGAGTATTTTTAACGCAGTATGAGGTAAAAAAGACAAGCTCAAATGCGT
>CALDTJ010000181.1 GCA_937924145.1 uncultured Saprospiraceae bacterium | reverse complement strand
GGTGCTTTAAATTTACCTTTTTCAGGTCTCAAACTATACAGTAATTCCCCACCTGAACCTTCTTCTTCGACTTGCACTACCTCATAACCACTTACACTAAACTCTGGCAAATACCCCACAACTTTGCGACCATAATTATCCATTTGCTTAATCGTAATCGGCCAACCATCAGCAGGTTGATTATCGGGCGCAGCTAAATTAGGTGCTGACCATCTAGGCCATACAGCTAATTGCATCGTCCGCTCTTTTTGATTAAAATCAATAATCGAATAGCCTGGTGCTTTATCAAAAACCATTGACGGTTCACGGTCAATATCATAAGGGTTCGCAATAGCTTTTACCGTTATTTTATTACCAAATCCATCTTCGTAATTACCTGTATATCTACGAGTATCTCCCTCAGCTTTCCCCCCTTCCGCAGCATTGGCAGGAAACCATCTTCTAGGCCATAAATTAGCCACAGCAGGAGAAGAAATCCAATAACCACCATCGCCATATTCATCTACGCCATATTGACCAGTTGACCCCAAATGTTGGTCGCCTGTAATGTGCAATGCAAAGGCTTTTCTTATAGTTTTAATCGCTTTATCTCGTTTGTTCTGAGGCCACCCGTTCGAATCAAAATCTGCCACAGGTCGATCATCTTTTGGGTATGCTCCTTTTTTATAACGCTTTAGAGTTGGGACGTATTTATCATGCCAAATATGTGCAGGCAAAGTCGCCACATTACAAAAAGGAGATTGAGAAATAACAGTTTTAAAAACAATGTCTCTATCCCAATCTGTTGTCCATTTTTCTAGAAATTCTTCCTGTCTAGCACCTAATAGTTCAGCCTTCGGATGAAACGCCTCCGTTTTGGGATTCCATTGTTTATTTTGCGGCCAACCATTTTCAATTTCCGCATTAGGAAAGAATTGTTTCGGAGCAGATTTCCATTGCCGATCCCCTAAAATCGCAAAAGAAACACCACCATAATTCATATTGGTATAATAAACCGAAATGTCATTTAAAACAGGTTTTCTATCATAAGGATCAGGTAAATGTCCCGTTTGTGTGCGATGCACCATATTCACAAAATCAGCAGGTTCTTTATAGCCGCCACTATCTTGCGCATAATTGCCATATCCTTTTCCTATGTCTGCCCTCTTCCCGCCTTCTCCCCAAAGATTTCCATGAAAAACATCGTGATCGTCGGGTATAATAACCGTTGGAGTATTGCGCATTAGATCTCGGAAAGACCAACCGAAAATATACCACTTCCGCAAGTAGTCTAATTTACTATTTCGTTCTACGCCATAACCTGCCACTCTTTCGTATAATTGATCGCCGTGAAAAGACAACATATCAGGTTGATGCGCAGCCACATTATCTACCAAATCCTGATGTGGAAACCCTCGATCATCTACACAGGACATGGCTGCTAGTTTTAAATTTCCATTCGTGGGATTCTTTTTGATCGTACCCTCATAAGTATGCGCTTCACCAGCATTAGTTGGATAAACAACTTTATAAGCATGGTCTTTTTCACTATTCCAATTGGTTATTTTAAATAAAGCATTATTTCCATCAACATCTATTTCTGCTGTTTGAGCCTGTTGCCCGTCAATCCACAATTCAACCGTCTTATTTCCATTTCCAATAGGAATTAATTGCGCACTCATTTTTAAAATATCATCGGATAAAGTATGTTGTACCCAAAGAATTGGCCCATAAGCTCGATCATCACGATTGGTAATTTTCTTACCACTTACCTTCCAATTGGAAAAAGCAAAAGTGGTGTTCCCCCCTACCCTTTTATTTAAATCTTTTAAGTCTGTATATTTAGGTTTTTCGGCTTGCCAATTTAAAGTATCAGGAATGCTTTGGGAACAGGTCAACGCCATTTGTCCGACCAACCAAGATTCGTGTACCTCTGCATTCAATGATTGATTCCCTCCATTTCCATCCTCAAAAACTAAGGATAATAGATAATTCTTAGTAGTTCTATTGGGACTAACTTTTAAGGATAAATGTCCTTTGGAAAATTTAGATTTGGGGGCAGCTCCTAGTTTAGCATAATCGCCAATAAACAACTGTCCATCCGTAGTAATGCCTGCACATAAACCTCGGCCTTTAATCACATCATCTCGATAATCTTTAAACTGTCCTTGCAAGCCAATTTGAAAACCTACCCAACCAACATTATTTAATCCTTTTGGAAATACTTCATCTGTTGGTGCTAAATCTTTGGCTGTTTCAATTTCTTCTTTTTGTGTTTTTATGTCAATTTTAGAAATATCCACACTCATTTCAAATGCCGCTTTTTTATCATTGATTTCTCTAGTCAATAAAGCAACATTTCTATCCCCACCCGATACTTCACAGCGCAATTGACCGTCTTTTTGTCGCCATGCTTGAAGTGGATTCAGCCAATATGCTGCACCTGCCCACGGTCTATCAATTGATTTATCAGCCCAATTTGATGAGAAATTATTAGTTTCTGAAGTAGTAGTTTTTTGGCAACCAACAAATAACAAAATAATAATCGCTGATAAGTATTTAAGTGAAGACATAAGCTAATTTTCGAGTTCTTAAAAACTTAAAAGTAATAATTCGGAGGTGAAATGCTATTAAAAAAATTCAATTTTCTATATTCACATTTTTATTATCATTACGACAAAACGAAATACGAAAAATATGTCCGATAAAAATCTGCAAGAATATTGGCAAAAAAATCTGCGTCTATTAGGTATTCTTTTAGCAATTTGGTTCATTGTCTCCTACGGATTCGGCATCATCTTCGCCGACTACCTCAATCAATTTAGAATTGGTGGCTATAAATTAGGTTTCTGGTTTGCACAACAAGGAGCAATCTATGTATTTGTAATTATCATTTTTGTTTACGTTAATCGAATGAACAAACTAGATAAAGAATACGGAGTTGACGAGGAGTGAATTGGTGATTGGTGGCACCAGTCACAAATCACTAAAACAAAGTATTCAAAACGAAAAAAAGGCTGATAATAAACTATGAAGTCGCCTAAAGCGAACTAATCACAAATCATCAGTCACAAATCACTAAAAAATGGGTGTAAAAGAATGGACTTATATAATTGTAGCTGCCACTTTTTTAATATACGTAGGCGTAGCCATTTGGGCAAGAGCAGGTTCAACTTCTGAATTTTATGTAGCGGGTGGAGGGGTTTCTCCATTTGTAAATGGTATGGCAACAGCAGCCGATTGGATGTCAGCGGCATCGTTTTTATCAATGGCTGGGCTGATTTCCTTTATGGGGTATCAAGGCTCGCAGTATTTACTGGGGTGGACAGGTGGTTATGTGTTATTAGCCTTACTATTAGCCCCCTATCTGAGGAAATTCGGCAAATTTACCGTCCCTGATTTTATTGGGGAACGCTATTATTCACAGACCGCTCGTTTAGTAGCTGCTATATGCGCACTATTTGTTTCTTTTACTTATGTCGTTGGGCAGATGAAAGGAGTGGGTGTTGCTTTCTCTAGATTTTTGGAAGTGGATTTTAATACGGGTATTTTAATAGGGATCGTAATCGTGATGTTTTATGCGGTATTAGGGGGCATGAAGGGAATTACTTATACCCAAGTTGCTCAGTATTGTGTATTGATTATCGCTTATTTAGTTCCAGCTATTTTTATTTCGATTTTAATGGTCGGGAACCCTGTTCCACAATTGGGATTAGGTGGCACTTTATCTGATGGAACTTACCTTTTGGATAAACTTGATATGCTCTCAACGGATCTCGGTTTTGATGAATATACCACTTCGAATACGGGCAAGGTCAATCTATTTTTCGTAACAGCTGCGTTGATGTTAGGAACAGCAGGTTTACCGCATGTAATCGTTCGTTTCTTTACAGTAAAAAAGGTGGCAGATGCTCGAAAATCAGCAGGTTATGCACTGGTTTTAATTGCCATCTTATACACAACAGCACCAGCAATTGCAGTTTTTGCAAAAACTAACTTATTAAATACCGTTAATGATAAACCTTACGCTAGCATGCCAAGTTGGTTTGGCAAATGGGAAGAAACGGGTTTATTAAAGTTTGAAGATAAAAATGGCGATGGCAAAATTCAATATTATAATGATAAAAATCCATCTTACGTTTCGATGACCGCTACCCCAAATGGATGGAAAGGAAATGAGTTAAAAATAGATAATGACATCATGGTTTTGGCTAATCCTGAAATTGCCAAGTTACCAGCATGGGTGATTGCCTTAGTAGTTGCAGGTGGTTTAGCCTCTGCCCTATCGACCGCCGCAGGTTTACTTTTGGTGATTTCCTCTTCTATTTCTCATGATATTTTAAAGAAATGGCTCAAACCCGATATTACAGAAAAAGGAGAATTACGGGCCGCAAGGATTACGATTGGTATTGCAGTAGTCATAGCTGGATATTTTGGTATTAATCCGCCTGGTTTTGTCGCACAAGTAGTGGCTTGGGCATTCGGTTTAGCGGCAGCCTCTTTCTTTCCTGCTATCATTTTAGGCATTTTTTATAAGCGAATGAATATGGAAGGAGCTATTGCAGGAATGGTCACAGGCTTGGTGTTTACGGGTGCTTATATTTGGTTTTTCAAATATGGCGGCGGTAGCCCAGAACAATATATTTTTGGAATCACACCAGAAGGTATTGGTACTTTAGGAATGATTTTGAATACGATTGTAGCTTTAGTCGTTTGTAGTATGACTCCTCCACCTCCTCCTGAAGTTCAGGCGATTGTGGAGAATATTCGAGTGCCTAGTGGGGCTGGGGCTGCTACGGGACACTAATTTCTACAGGATGACAGGACTTTATTAGATTTGCTCTAGGTCATTCTTTTATAGCATTCAAAATAGGTCGAGTACCTAGGTTTTTGTTAACTAAACAGGATAGGACAGCAATTATGATTGTTGTCCTATTTTAATATATAATAGCGTTTGAAACAACCATTATTAATACTCTCTGACCTTTGGGGCATACAAAAAGCCACTTATCTGCCTCATTACATTAAACTATTGGAACCCAAATACGATATTGAATTTATAGATTCTTGTAAAATAGGGCAAGTCGATACGAACGACTTTACCCAAGAAAATTTACATCTACAATTCATTAATAGTGGAATAGATTTAGCTGTTGACCACCTTGTAAAAAATTACAAAGAAGAAGTCGATATACTAGCTTTTAGCATTGGTGGCACTATCGCTTGGAAAGCAAATTTAGCAGGTCTGAAGGTGAGGAATTTCTATGCAGTTTCTGCTACTAGATTGAGGTATGAAACAACTAAACCAACAAGTAATATATGCTTGGTTTATGGAAAATTAGATGCCTACCGACCAAAACAAAAATGGTTTAAAGAAATAGCTATTTCTGACTGTCATATTATTGAAAATGAAGGGCATAATTTGTATCAAAAACCATTCATCATTCAAACAATTTGCAACTTACTTTAATCAAAAATGATGTTTAGAATCGATGGATAAGTTGCGGAATGTGCCAAAAAAAGATAGATTCCGCAACTTATCAAATTATAACCTGCGGAATCTACCAAAAATAAGCAGATTCCGCAACTTATCGACCTATCAGAACAGACTATGACTTAGCAAAATAAGCCATCGCCTGTTGCATAAATAAAGCAAACTCAGGTTGAGGCTGACCATCTCTAATCATATATCGCTCATCATCAATATACGTTTGTCCGAGATTACTATAAACCATCAACTGTTTTTCCTTCGTGACTGAACTTCCCCAAAATTGTCGAATAATATGGTAATGCTGACTAATCAATTGTTGTACTTGCTCACTTTTAGGGTCTTCATTTTGAATAGCAAAAAGCGTATCAGTAACCGTTTCTAATTCCACTTTCAAAGAATCAAAACCTGCCTTACCTAATTTTAGTAAATCTTTTTCAGATTGCTCAATGGTCTTTTTTCCCCATTTATCCATCGCGACTGTTCGGATAGTAGTTCCCATTTCTTTAGATAATCCTTTATATAAATCTGCTGGATTTTTCATAATTGTTTCTTTTTTAAAATTTTGAATAGTTGTATCAATCGTAGACAATAGTACATCAATTCGTTTTTTATGCGCCTTTAGAGTCAATTTATGTTCTTCTAAAGCATTAAGGAGGTTAAAATCAGGATCGTCCAGAACTTGACCAATGTCCTTTAAGGTGAATCCTAATTCTTTGTAAAAGAGGATTTGTTGCAAACGAAGTAATTCTTCCTCGCCATAGTAACGGTAGCCTACATTGCTACGACTGAACGGTTTCAACAAGCCTATCTTATCATAGTAATGTAGTGTTCTTACACTTACTCCTGATAGTGTTACCAATGCCTTGACTCCATAATTTTTCATAAAACTACTTCTATCTGTTTATAATAGACTTGTTACCCTTTGAAAATGACCATATGAAATTTAGATTTTTTCGATAGTTTTCTTTAAAAATTTGTTGAATAGTCCTTCTATTGAAGAAATTTTTAGAGGAAAATAGCATGAAGAAGTGTAAACTTCTGAACC
>CALDTJ010000180.1 GCA_937924145.1 uncultured Saprospiraceae bacterium | reverse complement strand
CTATAACCAAAAAAGGAGCTAAACCATGACAGTTTAACTCCTTTTATTTCTATGTGACCAAGCAGAGCTTGGTGCTACTTTATGCTTTATATCCTTGAACTAACAAAGACACTTCATTTCTTAATACCTCGATAAAGCCTTTTTCGATATTAAAAGTCAACTTTTCGCCACTTCCTTTCACGATTTCTACTGGTCCTTCTGCTAAGGCAGATACCAAAGGTGCGTGATTGTTTAAGATTTGAAATTGACCGTTAATGCCAGGAATCTTTACAGACTTAATTGGGCCTTCAAAAACTGCAATATCTGGTGTTAAAACTGAAATATTCATTTTTTTGTGTTGCGAGTTACGAGTTGCGAGTTGCGGGTTATCCGCTAATTAACAACTCAAAACCGTTAATAAACTACAATCACAACTGCCTACTGCAAACTGTGAACTGCCTACTGATAATTACGCTACTTCCGCTAACATCTTCTCACCCTTCGCTTTCACGTCGTCGATGTTACCTTGTAAGTTGAACGCTGCCTCAGGGTACTGATCCATTTCACCATCCATAATCATGTTGAAACCTCTGATTGTTTCTTCCAATGATACGATGACTCCAGGAATACCTGTAAACTGCTCTGCTACGTGGAATGGCTGAGATAAGAAACGTTGTACTCTTCTCGCTCTACCTACGACTGCCTTATCTTCATCAGACAATTCTTCCATACCCAAAATCGCAATAATATCTTGCAATTCGTTATATCGTTGTAATAAGTTCTTTACTCTTTGTGCACAGTTATAGTGCTCGTCTCCGATGATTGCTGGATCTAAGATACGAGAAGTTGAATCTAGAGGATCCACCGCTGGGTAGATACCTAAAGAGGCAATCTTTCTACTTAATACCGTTGTTGCATCCAAGTGAGCAAATGTTGTTGCTGGAGCAGGGTCTGTTAAATCATCCGCAGGTACGTAAACCGCTTGTACAGAAGTAATTGATCCTCTCTTTGTAGAAGTAATTCTTTCCTGCATCAAACCCATCTCTGTTGACAAAGTTGGTTGGTATCCTACCGCTGAAGGCATCCGTCCTAAAAGTGCTGATACCTCAGAACCCGCTTGTGTGAAACGGAAAATGTTATCAACGAAGAACAAAATATCTCTACCACCAGTTGGGTCATTCAAATCACCATCTCTATAGTATTCTGCCATGGTCAATCCAGACAATGCTACTCTTGCTCTCGCACCAGGAGGTTCGTTCATCTGACCGAATACCAATGTTGCTTTAGAACCTTTTAATGCTTCTAAGTCAACTTTGGATAAATCCCATCCACCAGCCTCCATAGAGTGCTTGAATTCTTCTCCGTAGTTGATTACATCAGATTCTAAGAATTCTCGAAGTAAATCGTTTCCTTCTCTCGTTCTTTCTCCTACACCTGCGAAAACTGAAATACCTTCATATACCTTGGCAATATTATTTACCAATTCCATAATCAATACCGTCTTACCTACACCTGCACCACCGAATAAACCAATCTTTCCTCCTTTTTGGTAAGGCTCAATCAAATCAATTACCTTAATACCTGTCAATAAGATTTCCTTATCGGTTGCTAAGTCTTCGTAACGTGGTGGTTTACGGTGAATAGCATAAGATTGTGCTTTTGATACTTCACCAATACCATCTACTGCTGTTCCTACTACATTGAATAAACGACCTTTGATTGCCTCTCCAACTGGCATAGAAATCGCCGCTCCAGTATCTGTTACGTTCATACCTCTTGTCAATCCATCCGTAGAATCCATTGAGATAGCTCTTACACTATCTTCTCCCAAGTGCTGCTGCACTTCCATAATTAAAGATTCACCATTTGCTTTGGTTACTTCCAAGGCATTTAGGATTTCTGGTAAGTCCGCACCTTCAGCAGAAAAACTTACGTCAATTACTGGTCCGATTACTTGTTTGATTTGACCTACGTTAGCCATATTTAATTATTGATTAGTAGTTGATTGATTATTATGAAAATGATTCACAAAAAGTATTGAAAATCACTTATAATTTTTCATCAAAAAACAGGGTTTCTGAATTTTGCCGCAAAGATACCGATTCTATATTAATATGTAAAGGGTAAAATCAAGTAATTTTGTGCGTTTTTGCTTAAAAATCAAGCATTTATTCGATAAGGAAAAAAGTAAATTGAGCACTCTTACTTTTATCTTATGCTGCTTTCGCAAAGATTCTAGTAATAATAATTGGCAAGTTTATTTTTGGTTGGTTTTTTATTTCAAATTAGGATTATTGACCACTTTTTATTCTTTTTTAGAAAGGAATATTTCTGATCTATGTATAAATCCGTTTGGAACATAAACCAGCACGACTGCGCATGCGGGCAGGTCTGCGTGGTAATATTTTATCCACACGGATTTATCGCTCTTTCCTACTTTACCAAATAAATCCTATCTCTGGGTTAATGATAGGTTATTAAAGGAATAATAATTGAATGGGATGTAGGCTGCAATTATTTTTGAGAAAACCTTTTTATGAAATATACCTTTTTCCTCTTTTTGCTTTTGGCAAATTGTACATCTACTTTAGAAAAAGACTCCACCAAAAATCCATCAAAAATTTACACCAACTCCATCATAACTGACAACTATGAATTGATCTTACCCGCTGCCGAACAAAAAGGCGTTTTGATCTTATTCCCAGGTTTTCCTGAAACACCAGAAAAGATTAAAGAAGAATTTAAAATCATCGGTCCTGCCTTGAATGAAGGGATTGCTATTGTTTTAATGAAATTTAATCGACGGCTATGGCTAGAAACGGAAGAGAAATTTCGATTAACAAAAATCATTAATGACTTATTCGGATTGCAAAACTTATCTGCTGATAAAGTCTATATCGGTGGTTTTTCAAGTGGTGGAAATATCAGCCTATTATTTGCCAATTACTTGGCACAGACCCAAAATCTTATCCAACCAAAAGGGGTATTTGTTATAGATTCCCCTGTTGATTTATTGGGACTTCATGAAATTTCAAAGCGAAATATAGTACGTAATTTTTCCGAAATATCCATCCAAGAAAGCAAAATGCTTGTCCAATTATTTGAAGATAACTTTGGTAAGCCCACTAATGGCATTGAAAGTTACGAGTCCTACGCACCTTATACTCACAAAACCAAGAATCTCAACAATCTTGCTCATTTAAAAGACTTAAAAATTCGATTGTACACTGAACCTGATATTCAATGGTGGCAAGAAAGCAGACAAAACGAATGGGAAGATACGAACGCTTTTTTCATCAAAAACCTCTCCCTTGAATTAGCAAAAAAGTACGGAGATAAAGTAGAATACATCGCTACTGAAAATAGAGGCTATCGAGCCAATGGACAGCGACATCCGCACAGTTGGGCAATCGTGGAGGTAGATAAATTAATTGATTGGATCATGATTGATTAGTTTTAGGAAGAGTATAACCTAAATCATAAATCTTATTGGCACCTCACTAATTTTTGTAGTCACATACGATTTCATCCCCTTTATTCGTTTTAGACCTAATTCGATTTACAACCAATTTTTATACGGATTCTTTAAACAATACCTCTTTCCACCCGTTTTTCAATTTTATACACACATTATAATTCATAGTCATTCGACTACCCTGAGCAAGCTAATATGCTTAGGATGGTAAGATATTTGTACTAAACAAATACAGAAAGAACGATAGGTAAAAAGGGCCCTTAACTTTTAAACCTTACAGACATGAAGAAGATTACGGTTCAAATCGCTACACTTGTACCTAGTGAATTTCAACAGGGATACTATACCTTATTATTGAAAGAAATTGACGGTCATCGACAACTACCCATTATTATCAATAGTATAGATGCACAGGTTATTTCTCAGACCTTTCACTCGGACACTCCGAATCCACAAAATATCTACACTCCATTCTCCACTTTAATTTTTGAATTAGATGCTCAGATTGAGGCGGTCACTATCGCTAAAGTTAGGGATGGAATTTTCTCTAATTATCTATTAGGCACTAAAGCAGACGGGACTAATTTATCCATTGAAATAAGAATTGGATCAGCCATAGCCTTGTCTCTATTATTGGGCTGTCCTATCCATGTCAGCGAATCTGTGATGGAAGAAGTTGGGGTATTAATCAAACCTTCTGGAAAAGTCGTTTCACTCAAAGAAAGAGTATTGTCCGACTATTCTATCGAAGAATTGGAAAATTTATTGGAAGATATAATCGCCCAAGAAGATTATAAAAAAGCTTGTGCTATTAGAGATCTAATTGAACAAAAGAAAACTTTGAAAAGGGCGTAAAAATCGTGTGGTCTTGTTATCTTGTTTTCAACCACCATAACAGGACAACAACATTACTCTTTCTCCACAATCCGTTCTTCCAAATTATCAGGCAGTGCATCATGCATAGTCGCCTCATGTGTTTGCAGCATCGCTTTTAATTTCGCTACTATTTCAGATTTTTCTGCTGCTATATTATATTTCTCTGAAATATCGGACTCTACATTATACAACTCTGGTTCTTCTAAAATAACCTTTTTCCAATAGGTCAATGGTTCTTGTTGCTCAATGTGCATTTTCCATTTTCCAAATCGAACAGCGTGTAATTTAGCTCTTGTCCAATAGTAAAATTCTTGCCTTGGGCTTTTGGTGGCTGTACCTTTTAAAATTGACGAAAGATCATATCCATCCATCGTTCTATCAGTCGGTGCTTTGGTACCAGATAAGGCGGCAAAAGTATTTATCAAATCCAAAGTAGATCCCATTTCGTTAATCACATCAGGTTTTACAATACTTGGGCCCCAAAAGATGGTTGGCACTCGCTGCCCGCCTTCGAAGGTCGTCCCCTTTCCTGCACGTAAAGGGCCAGCTGAACCACCATGTGTTTTAAATGATAACCAAGGCCCATTATCAGAAGTAAAAACAACGACGGTGTTATCCGCAATTTTTAAGTCCTTTAAAGTTTGTAAAATTTGCCCTACACTCCAATCAATTTCTTCTATCACATCCCCATAAATACCTTGTTTGCTATGCCCAATAAATTCGGGATGCGCCAATAGCGGGATATGCGGCAAACTATGTGCTAAATACAAGAAAAAAGGTTGCTCTTTCTGAGATTTGATAAACTCAACTGCTTTCTCCGTATAGCGTCGAGTAATCGTATTTTGATCGACAGGTCGCTCTATTTCAGTCAAATTTTCAATTAATGGAACGTTGTATAATTTGGTATCCGTCAAAAAATTCGGATCGTCGATATTGGTATGATAATGCGGTGCTTGCTTATCCAAAAAATCCATGTCATTGGAATAGGGAATGCCATAATAGGAATCAAATCCTTGAGTAGTCGGCAAATGTTGGGGTAAATGTCCCAAATGCCATTTTCCAACCGCAGCGGTGGCATAATTCTTTTGTTTTAAAACTTCAGCAATTGTCACTTCGCTTTGTGGCAATCCTCCTGCTGAATCTGGAAATAAAACACCTCTTTTGCTAGACGTCATTCCATTTCTCATTGGGTATCTACCCGTCAATAAACCTGCCCGACTTGGTGTGCAAACTGGTGCAGCTACATAGAATTGTGTCCATTTTTGCCCTTCCGTCGCCATGCGATCTAAATGCGGTGTTTTGATAATCGGATTTCCAAAACAACTCAAATCACCATAGCCCATATCATCGGTAAAAATGACAACGAAATTAGGTGGATGATCTGTTTTTGTCGTAGCTGTATCAATCGCCATTTTGGGTGCATTGCAGCCAAAAGAAAATAGCATTAAGTTAAATAGGGCAAATAATTGATAGGTGTTTTGCATAAAAATTAATCTAATTCTTTATCAAGAGTACGCTATAACATCAAAGTCTAATTCTGTGTTAAAAATTTTCCGTGTTACTATTTTTAACACGGAAAATTTTTTAACACGGGATCAGATGTTGACCAAGAATATTAAAATAGCGTAGCTAATTAACCTAAAATAATTGGATTAGTCATTAGATTAAGTAGAAAATTTGATTGACTGCTTAAATTTTAGCTTTCTTTCTGCTCAAAATTGAAAAGACTTTGAAAGAAGAATTACATTTATTCATTATTCAGTGAGTCTCCGTAAAAAAATAAAAATGAGTATTAAATATTTCCCTATCCTTTCATTGTCCATTATTCTTTTCGCCTGCTCCTCTCCCAAATCAATTTCGGAAAAAACAAAACCACCAAATATACTTTTCATCGCCATTGATGATCTAAGACCACAGCTAAATTGCTACGGGGAATCGTATATGCATACACCAAATTTAGATCAACTAGCTCAAGAAGGTCGTCTGTTCAAAAATCATTTTGTACAAGTACCGACTTGTGGTGCCTCTCGCTACTCGATGCTGTTAGGGCAATATCCACAATACAAAAAATACCTCAGCAATAATGTTTTTAAAGATGATTTGGCAGCAGACGAACAAGCGGGGTTAACACCCTTGCCCAAAGCCTTTAAGAATGCAGGATATTACACTGCTAGTTTGGGAAAAATCAGTCATTACGTTGATGGGAAAATCTTTACTTATGATGGAGAAGGAGATGGTCGTCCAGAAATGCCCAGCAGTTGGAGTTACGAATGGGGCCCAACCGATCAATGGGGAACGGCATGGAATGCTTTTTTTGCTTATGCCAATGGTCAGAATAGAACCGACTTAAAAAAGCAAGTTGCTCCTACCGAATTTATTGCCGAAAACGACGAAGATCTACCTGATGGTTTAATTGCTAAAAAAGCTATTGATGAATTAAAAAAACTTAAAGACCAACAACAACCTTTCTTCCTTGGTGTAGGCTTTTTCAAACCCCATTTACCTTTTGTCGCTCCCAAAAAATATTGGGATTTATACGAAGGTAAAACACTTCCCATCTCTCCCAACCCAGAAATGCCAACTGATATACTTGATAATGCGGTACAAAACAGTGGTGAAATGTTTTTCAATTATAAAAAACAACCCGAAAAAGGTGGGCGAGGAATCCGATTGAGTGATGACTATGCGATGCATTTAAGACGCAGTTATTTTGCAGCCGTGAGTTATATGGATGCCCAAGTTGGAAAAGTATTACAAACTTTAAAAGAAACAGATTTAGATAAAAATACAATCGTCGTCGTTTGGGGCGATCATGGTTGGCATTTAGGCGACCATACCGTTTGGGGAAAACATACCCTTTTCGAACGTGCTTTACGCAGTGCCTTTATTATCAAAACACCTAATTTATCAAAAGGAGGTCAACCGAATGAGTCTATCGTTGAGTCGGTAGATATTTATCCTACTCTACTAGAATTAGCCAATATTCCGACACCTAATACACTCTCAGGTAAGAGTCTAGTTCCACTTTTGAATAATCCAGCTGCAAGGCTTGATAAACCTGCTTTAAGTTTTTGGAGAAACGGTTATTCTATGCGAACACCTCAATATCGGTTTTCTAAATATAAAGATGGAGATGCGATTCATTTTGCCTTATTTGACCATATCAAGGATAAAAATGAAACACACAATCTAGCGGATCAAGCTGCCTATACTAAAATTCTGAATGATTTGGAAGAGCAATCTAAGGCTTTATTACCTGCCGATTTTTGGGAATCGTTATGACGAGCAACGCAAAAAAAATTTGGAGAACTCAAAATCCTCCAAGATTTTACTTATCCTACTTTAGTGCTTTATTTCAAAAGTTTAAATTATAAACCACGAAGTGGTTCAACATGATTAGCCCCGAGTGCAACTCGGGGATTTGAATATTTGATGACTCCAACAACCACGAAGTGGTTGAATTTAACTCCTTAATATTCAACCACTTCGTGGTTGTCCATATATTATTTAATCATCCACCCCGAGTTGCACTCGGGGCTATTCGGGTTCAACCACTTCGTGGTTACATCGATAAATTAATAATCAAAATTTTCGAAACATAACACTAGTCCAAAACCTTCAACTGAATATCTTTATAAAAAACGACACATTTAGGATCATGTGCCTGTAAACCCACCGTTCCACTACCAATTCTTCGAGATTTTGTCCAATCTTTTGGTTGTGTCCAATCTACCGTCGTCATCCCATTTACTTTGATTTGAATTCGATTATCTTTCACTATAATGTGGTAGTCAAACCATTCACCATCCATCGAAGGTGCTCTCGGTGCCATGACAAAAATTTCTCTATCTTCATTGACCTTAGATACAAACGGCTCATCAGGATTTACGGGTGCCCATACATTTACGACACCATATAAACTACCCGTTTTTCGAGGATCACTATGCTTAGAATTTACTTGTGCCTCAAAGCCTACGCTCGGCCAATCTGATGCTTGATATTTGGTATGAAAGTAAACTCCCGAATTAGATTCAGCAGTAGTTTTGATTCTTAATTTTAATTCAAAATTTTTGAAATCTGGTGTGCCATTTTTGCCTTCATAAAACAGATGTGCTCTGCCTCCTCGACAGACTAATAAACCATCTTCTACTACAAAAGAATTGGAATTCTCAGTACTCGTCTTCCAGCCATCTAAATTTTTGCCGTTGAAGAGGGGCATAAATTCTTGGGCGGTCATCGTGCAAGCAAGCACACAGCAAAAAATTGTAAATATTAACGATTTCATGTTTTTGATTTTTGATATAAAAGAAGAATATGATTCTGGGGCATTAGATTATAGATTATACATGAAATTAGATTATTTAGCGTCATATTGTGAGATTCTCCAGATAGAGGTCGCCCAATCAGCCATTTTCTCTTGTCTTTTATCAATAGAATTTGGTGACCAATTAGGATTTTTTATATTTTTTGTCATTTCATACTGACTTGATTTAAAAATTTCCTTTTTTTCATTGAATGGTAATATTTCACAGGCTCTATTTTTATCATCTTCTAATAACGTATAATTACCTAATCTATACACAACTGATTCATGAACTACTTGAGGAAAATTTGTAAGATAATTCTCATTTCCATTCTCTGGAAGAATATGTTCTATTGTTCCTGGATTTTCTTCAAAGTCATTATCACTCTTACTTAAATGATTCTCTATACTAAAAAGAATATACCTAACCAGTTTTTTACCTCTTTTTGTACTAATTGACTTAGTGCTAAAATTATTTTTAAAATCTTTATCACTTGGATATAAGGGTTTTAAAATGTTAGCAATTTCCGAAACTGATTTAGCTTTACCTTCACTTATTGCAATCGCTGCTTTGTTATATATATCTTCTTTAAGGTTGGTATGAAGTTTCGAGATAACTGTATACCTAAAGGTAATTACACTTACTAATTTTAAAATTTTACTAAAAGTTTCTTCACTTAAATTATTATAGGCTGAAATTAGCAAAGGATAAGCTTGTTTTTCTTTGAATAAAGTAAGCTCTTTTATTCTTCTTTTAATTTTTCTATGTCCTCCCCAAAAACTGTCAGCATAATTAGACAAAGCATTGTATAGCAAGGCATTATTTTCTAATGCCTCTAATAATTCGATAACATCTGGAGATGTTTTAATTGAATCTCTAATACCTCTAAACAGATACTCTTGCCGAATAAGTTTATTTTTTGAAATCCAATAGTGTCTTAAAAAAGTTGGAAACTTATCTAATCCGATAGTTTCGATTATTGCTTTCCACTTGTTTTTAATGTGTGGTAAATCTACTTTAGAACCAATTGAAAATAAGAAATTTTTAAGTAAATCTGTAACTGTTAAACCAACACCTCTAGAATTTAATGTCTCAAAAACTGTATATGCACTCAATTCATCTTGAACCACTATTTGAATAAATATTAATCTTTCTGCAATCTCCTTATCCAAAAAATTCGTAATAACTTTTCCATCTTTTTCCTCTTTAAAATATTCAGATAATCGAGCAACAAAATAATTATATGCTTGCCAAATTAATTTATCCGAATCTTTTAAAATTTTCAGATTAATGGGTGGCCTAAATAATAATAAGTTAGATTGAAAAAAGCTGTCATTATTTTCGTTTAATTTTAATTTGGAAGAGTAAGTTAATGACCCAATATCTTTATCACCTATAAATTTTCTTTGTAGCAATAAGACTCTTTCCCTATTATTATCAATATCAATTCCTTGTTCAATCAATGAATTTAGTTGATTAATTGTCGCTAATACAATCAATGTTAATGTTGAAAACCTTTGTTGTCCATCTATCACATTGTATTTTTTATTTCCCATATATTGTAAAACTATAGACCCCATATAATGTACATCTTTAGTTTTAACTATCGCCAAAATATCATTCCATAAATCTTCCCATTGGTCTTTTTTCCACGAGTAATCTCTTTGATAAGGAGGAACATCGTAAGTTTTACCATTTCCAATAATGTCACTTAGACTTACATCCGCAGTTTTTAGTAATCCTTTTCCAGACATATTTTCTATTTAATAATCTTTAAATTAAATGATAATTAAGAGCGCTAAGTTACAAAAATGTCACCATTATGGTGTTACAATGTACATTAAGAAATAATATCATGAAACTATTTGTTTTTAATTCAAATCTAAGAAACTATTTCTCTTTTTATCAGCTTAATGAAAGTAATTCTGCAATAAAAACGTATACATACGTTTCAATACCTAAAAATTCAAGATATTTGCGACTTCTTTTAACGAAAGGTAGAAATATGACCGTAGCGACAGTAACCAAAAACAACAAATCTGCGAAAGGAATCATCACACTAAATGGCTCCAAAAGTATTGCTAATAGAGCTTTAATCATTCGTGCATTATGCGATCAAGACTTCCCGATTCATAAATTATCCAACTCAAAAGATACGGTTTTGATGGATGGTTTGTTGAAAAGTAATTCAGAGGTGAGAGATGCTGGAGCAGCAGGAACGACCTTTCGATTCATGACTGCCTACTTGGCAATGCAGCAAGGTACGCAAGTATTGACGGGTACAGAACGAATGAAACAGCGACCAATCGGTGTATTAGTAGATGCTTTACGCAAATTAGGAGCGAATATCGACTATTTGGAAAATGAAGGGTATCCACCTTTGAAAATTCATTCTCCTGACAGTTTTGGACATTCTAATCAAGTGACGATTTCGGCTGGTACGAGTAGCCAATACATCTCTGCACTCTTGATGATTGCGCCTACCCTACCAAATGGTTTGGAATTGATCTTAGATGGAGAAATTGTTTCTCGTCCGTATATTGAAATGACTTTAAATTTGATGGCACATTTTAGTGTGTTACACCAATGGGATGGTCAAACGATTAGAGTCGCTCACCAAAAATATAAACCGAGACCTTTTACCGTAGAGGCAGATTGGTCTGGTGCCTCTTATTTTTATGCAATCGCCGCTTTTGCAGATGAAGTTGATTTGCAATTAGATGGATTGTTTGAAAAAAGTGTACAAGGAGATTCTGTGTTAGTAGATATGATGGAGCAATTTGGGATACAATCTACTTTCAACGAAACAGGTGTTCGTTTGACTAGATCGGGTAATGATTTACCCGCTGTTTTTGAATGGGATTTTATTAAGTGCCCCGATTTGGCGCAGACCATTGCTGTGATTTGTGGAGGTTTGGGTGTGCAAGGCTTATTTACAGGTTTAAAAACTTTACGAATCAAAGAGACCGATAGAATTGCTGCACTCCAAGCAGAATTAGCCAAAGTGCAAGTTTACCTATCGCCTTTACCAAAACGTTTTTCTCCAAAATCTGATAAGGAATATTTCATGATTGACGGAAAAGCCGTAGTTGATACCAATCCTACTTTCCCGACTTATGAGGATCACCGACAGGCTATGGCAATTGCGCCTTTAGCTCAACTAGGTCAAATTAATGTAGAAGAACCTGAGGTGGTTGGAAAGTCTTACCCGATGTTTTGGAAGGATATTAGTAAATTGGGATTTGAGGTGGTGGAAAAATGATTGTTTGATGGTGTCGCTGCGCTAATTGAAAGATTGTATGATTGTACTTTGCTAGACTCAATCATACGCAGCTCCATATGATTAAGCCGTGTAGCATAATCTGCTGTTAATAGAAAGACCTCCCAGATTTCAGTAGTCTGGGAGGTCTTAATGTATGGGTAAGTTTTTATAATTAATTCTGCAATTGTATCTAGTTCAAGCCAATTGGTAACGCTTAGTTGGCAACAATCAAACAATCAGCGCAGCGACACCATCAAACAATCACTCTACTCCTTCTTATCTCCACCGCCATCAGGCCCTTTCTTATCCCCTCCATTCTTTCCTCGATTATTGCGGTTGTTTCTATTTTTATTGCGATTATTTCGATTGTTACGGCCTTTTCCGTTAGCACGACCGTTAGTAGGTTTACCATTTGTTGGCTTATCGCCTCCCCCCTTATTATCACTGTCTTTGCGTTCTCTATTATCGCCGCCTTCTGTCTTTTTAGGTCGATCTAATTTAATCTCCCGTTTTGGCTTTCTATCCGACCGCTTATCTGTTTTATTGTCTGGTCGTCCATCCTTTTTTTCTGGGCGTCCTCCTTTATTTTCAGAGCGTTTGCCTTTCTCACCACGGCCTCCTCGGTTATCAGGGCGACCACCACGTCCTCCTCGATCATCTCTTCTTCGGTCTCGACCTCGACCTCTTCCACGCCCTTTTTTACGGCGTCTTTCTTCCATTGGCAATTCAATTGCACCTGTTACATCTTCGTAGCCGATTAATGCGTCTTCTGCCTCCGCTGCTAATGCCAACATCTTAGAATCTTGTAATTCCATCGGCTTTTCTTGGCGCTTATTCATCGCCAAAACTTCTTTTACTCGCTCGACGCTTAAAGTAATAAACTTACCTTTTTTGTTGGAATCTTGATAAACGTAAACCATTGACCGCTTGAAGACATTGGTCTTAATTAAAACGGCTGTTCCTGCCTCTGTAAATAATCTTTCTGGATGCTTTGGGAAATCTTGTAAAGCATCTAAATAAGTATCTAACTCATAGTTCAAACAGCACTTCAATCGACCGCATTGACCTGATAATTTAGATTGATTGATGGCTAAATTTTGGTATCGAGCAGCCCCTGTTGTTACAGACTTAAAGTTAGTCAACCAAGTTGAACAACATAATTCTCGACCACAAGATCCCAATCCACCAATACGAGCTGATTCTTGTCGTGCACCAATCTGGCGCATTTCAATTTTCACCTTAAATTCTTTCGCATAGTGGCGGATCAATTCTCTAAAATCTACCCGACCATCTGCGGTATAATAAAAAGTGGCCTTCCTTCTATCCCCTTGATATTCTACATCTCCTAACTTCATTTCTAATTTCAGAGTTCTAGCAATAGCTCTAGCTCGCACCATTGCGCCATGCTCTAAATCTCTTACCTCAGCCAACTTTTCTAAATCTCTTTCATTCGCACGACGAACGATTTTTGGGATCGCATTACTTTCTGAAAAACGTTTCTTCTTCATCTGTAAACGCACCAATTCTCCCGTCAGAGAAATACGTCCAATATCGTAGCCATTCTGTGCCTCTACTACTACGCTATCGCCAATAATTGCTCTAGCTTGTGGCGTATTATAGTAAAAGCCCTTCCGAGAGCCATTTTTGAAACTCACCTCTACGGCATCAAAAGGCATCGGCTCGTCGATTTCCATCTTCGCCAACCAATCAAATGTATTTAGTTTATTGCAGCCGCCACTAGAACAGCCACCATTGCTATTACAGCCACTCGGTTTTCCTCCATCTTCTGTGGAGCAGGATGTACAAGACATAATCTATTTTTGGTATCGGGTTTCAGGTGTCAGGTATCAGGTTACGAGCAAATCTAGCCAGCAACCTGATACCTGATACCTGATACCTAATTATTTCTTAAAAATTTGATTCATCTGAATCGACGCATCCAAGCCTAATATTTTAGGATTGGCGTTCCGTTCGACGAAATAAAAACTATCGTTTAATATCTGGGTGATGGGTTCTATTTTTTCAAAAGCTACTACTTTTGATAGATTCATCACCGTATCTAGTTCGGGTTTTCGCAATCTTACTTGCTGACTTCCCGTCAATTTATACACCATAAATTCTCGCATAAAATGCAAGCCGTATTGGAAAAAATGCTTTTGTCGTTCTCGTCCTAAAGCGGCAAACTTTTCTGCCCACGGAACAAGTTCTACACCATTTCCCTTATAACATTTACGCAGCCAATCTAAAAATAAGACCGCATTATCATTTTCTGCATTATTACTTAGCGTCAAAGCCTCGTTCAAATCGCCATTGGCTAGATGAGCGGCGGCCGATGCTTGTTCTTCTGAAATACCTGTTTTTGCTATCACCCCTTCGATCACTTCTTCGTCCGTCAAGGCATTAAATTTCACCAATTGACAACGAGACAAGATGGTATTTAAAATACGTTCTTGCTCCTCCGCTACCAAAATAAATATGGTATTCTCGGGCGGTTCTTCTATTAATTTCAATAAACGGTTTCCTTCTTTTTGTAAGTATTCAGGCAACCAAATGATTAAAATTTTATAATCTGTCTCAAAAGATTTTAAGCTCATTTGCTTAATAATCCGCAAGCATTCATCCTTATTGATATTGCCTTGCTTGTTCTCTGCTCCGATGAATTGCAGCCATTGATTGACATTCAAATATGGATTGTCCAAAAAGGCAGATCGCCATTGGGTCAAAAACTGTGGACTGGTTACTTTTGTCCCAATCGTCGGATAAGTAAAATGCAAGTCTGGATGCACCAACTTATCTACTTTCGAACAGCTTTTACAAGTACCACAACTCTCGCCATCCGCTTTATTTTCACAAAGAATATATTGCGCTAAAGCCTTTGCTAAAGCTAACTTACCACAACCACTTGGCCCTAGAAACAACATCGCATGCGGTATGCGCTGGGCATCCACTAATTGCGTGAGCGTCGATTTGACCGACTGTTGTCCAATGACTTGATTGAAGTGCATTTTGTACGAGTTGCTGGTAGCACAGCCTTTAGGCTGTCCTGTTTCAAGGTCTTTAGGCCTTGACATTTAGTCAAAACTAGATGTAGCCGAACAGGACAGGCTAAAGCCTGTGCTACCAAAAAGATAGAAAAAAATAAGGAAAGGTGTAAAATCAAGGAGTGTTAAGGTCAAAACTGCCCTTAATCGGAATTTGGCAAATACAAAAATCTATTTATTCTTTGGTAGAAATAAACTATTTACCCCTTAAATTTGGGTAAAATATTTGCACTATAGTATCAATTTCAGCTAATTATAGTGTTCTTTATTCTTAAAAAGAAAACGACGGAATTTACTGTAAATCAATTAATTATCTATAAAATTCTAAATTATCCTGATTTGTTATGGCTCGTTTTTAAACCATAACTCCTTCTCCACTTGATGCCTATCTGCTATATATATCAATAAATATTGACGAAAACGACTTCAATTATGTCCTTCTACGTCAGCAACAAAAATAAGTTTTTTTAATGGAACAAAAGAGACTTTTAGGGGAGTTATTATTTATTAAATGACAATTGGCTGATAGATTGGAATAAAAATGCCCGAATAAACTTAATTATTCGGGCGTTTTATTTACGGCTAATCTTTATCTAAAATGCCTTAGGGTTATCTTCTGTTCCTAAATCTTTTACCCGCTTATAAATATCTTTTAGGGCAATTTCACAATCAATTGAATATAATTGAATGGTTTTATCTAAGCCAAATACACTCGAAATTCTCCATAAATCTTCATCCTCTTTATACCACGATTGCACTTTTGGTATTGTTTGCCACACTAATACATATTCCTTAAACGAAGGAATACTTCGGTAGCCTTCAAATTTTGCATTGCTGTCGTACTCCTTAGTTGACTCGGAAAGTACTTCTATGATTAAGCATGGGTTCGTAACTACAGCATTGCTTTTTTCATGTAGTTCTTCGTCATTACAAATTACCATACCATCAGGATATGAAACGCTATTGAAATAAGGAATAAACACTTTTAGGTTGCTACTATAGATAGAACAATCTTTGTTTTCTCTATTTAAATCATTACTAATTACAGTACCAATCCTAGCTGAAATTTTGCTGTGAGTCGGAACTTCATCTTTTTTTAGCTTAATTTCACCATTCCAAAATTCACTCCTATATTCAGCTTTCTCTTCCAATTCTAGGTACTCTTCAAAAGTATATTTTTGCTCCATTTTTTCTTTTTGAAGTTTATCAAAAAACACTTTTAAGGCTTTTTGAACAAATAGTTATTTTCAAGAAAATGTAGCTTAATTTTACCCTTCCCCAAAAGTCTGATTCAAAATATCCGCCAAACGATAGCCAGCCAATACCAAACGCTCTTTTACTACTTCTTGCCCATTTTTCAAATACATTTCTGAAGGTTCTTCATTGAATTTAATCCATTTTTCGTACCCTTTATCTGTTACTTCATTCACTCCTCTATAGCCATATTTAACCGCTAACTTATGACTTTCCAATGCCCAGAAATCTGGGTCTAATTCTAGCGGGCTACAATAGTTTTCTTTTGGAAACTCGTTCATCAAAATTTCTGAAAATTCTTTGATTCTAAAAATTTCGGCACTGGTCAAAGCGGCTTTGTCTTCTCCATAAGGATTGATGTCATTTAACTCACTTAAATAACCACATCCGTCATCCCAAAGGGCGTGCATGTTTCTCCACTTTCCTTTTAAGCGGAACGTATTTCCTCCAATATTTCCTCCTGGGTTATTCTTATCATAGACAGAAGTACTGTGTAAAGGCTGATGTAAATCTGCCACTAAATGGACTAAAAAAGCCATGTGCCTTGCCTTATCTACTGCTCTTGATTTATCATTTCCTAATACTTTCTGCATTTGGTTAATCGCCCAAATAATATCTATTTCAGGTTGATCTTGCACTGCTATTCGATTAGGATTCATCGGAATATTGGTATAATGCCAAGTATTAAAAGAGGTGACACCTTCTGCTTTCAAATCATCAGGCCAAGGGCCAGTCGTAATAAAATGATTGACGTAAGGATAATCTCTATTCAATTGCTTGGTCAATTCGTCTACCTTTTTTTTGACTTCAGGGTCTAAATTTTCATAAGCGATCATGGCAGCTACCATGTGACCTGCGTCCCACCATGCTTTTACAGAGAAATTAAGGGTGACGCACAATAGAAATGTCAGCAAAATTGTCTTTTTCATAGATTTGTTTTTTTTAAAATTCGGATAAATCTCTCCAAGAAATGACCTTTACACCACTACTTCTTGTCATCGTTTCTTCTCCGCCGTGTGCCATGTAAAATTCTGCGGATTCATTTTCTAAAAGTCGTTGAAATTTTGCAATTCCTTTAAAATGGTGAGACATTAGCGTTTGTGTTGATTTGATTTCTAGTAATTTGATAGAGTTCGCATTACTTCTTAACAAGTCAATTTCATCCCCATGATTATCTCGCCAAAAATAGAGGTTAGGTCTTTTTCCACTATGATAATCTTGCTTAAATATGTCAGAAATCACTAAATTTTCGAATAATGCTCCTTTTTGATAATAATTATAAACTTCCTTAACATCTCCCATACCAAGCAAATTACAAACTAGACCTGTATCATAAAAATATAGTTTTGGACGCTTGATAACTCGTTTATTAAAATTTTTAAAATAGGGAACTAACTGAAAAATAATGTAACTCTGTTCTAAAATAGATAGCCAATTTTTTACTGTTGGCAAACTAATCCCCATACTGTTTGCTAATGCAGAATAATTAATGATTTGTCCGACGTGACCTGCACATAATTGTAAAAATTTATAGAATTGGGTGATGTTTCCTGGATTAATTAAATCTTGAATATCTCTCCTCAGATAGGTATCTATATAATTCGGGTAAAATAGATGAGGAGGAATTTTTCTATCAAATAGACTAGGATAAAAGCCATGATAAATTACCTCTTCCAAAGAACGTTTTTCTTGAATTACGTCATTCAATTCATCGTAATGAAAAGGAAAAAGGCGTAATATACCGACCCTACCCGCTAGACTTTGGGTAATTCGTTTATGTAGTAAAAAATTTTGAGAACCAGATAATACATATTGCCCCATTTGCTTATTTTCATCTACAATACCTTGTAAATAAGAAAACAAATGAGGAACCAATTGTGCCTCATCAAAAATAGCTTTTCCCGAATACTCCTTTAAGAAAGCAATAGGGTCACTTTCCGCTTTATTTCTACTATTTGGGTTTTCAAAAGAAACATACTGATAGTCAGGAAACAAAGACCTCAATAAGGTAGTCTTTCCAGCCTGCCTAGGACCAGTTAAACTAATGATTGGAAAATACTTTGCTAATTCTCTAACGTGTGGAGTTATTTGCCTTGGCACAATCATAATTGTACATTTTTGTAAGTCAACTTTAAGATTTGTACAAAAATAGTACTAATTTTTCATTTTTTTCATAATAAACACCTAGTCTGCTATCAAAACTGTACAAATTTTACTACTTATTTCTCATCACCAACCTCCGTCCTTTTGCGACAATCTCCTCCTTATTCATCATCTGCGCCCGAAACTCTCCATCCACAAACATTTGCGCCTGATCGGAATAATGAGGACTCAATGGATTTCCAGAATTTCCCGTAGGCAAAACATTCCAAGAGTGTTCAATATCTGCAAAGTCAACGATTCTACGAATGGCAGGGCCGCTGACTACTTCGTATTTTCCAGTACCATTGATGGTGTAACTCATATTATTAATCACCTCTTTATTTCCTTTTACAGGAAATGGGCCGACATTAAAATAAGGTCGTAAATTTTCGTTTTGTCCTAAGGTATGCGGGTGTTCGATGGTATGTACTCGGCTCCATTTCCATTGAGTAATATCGTTACCTAATTGAGCGCCGATTTCATTTAAAGACTCTTCGAAGGCTGCTACAAAAATAGCCTTTCGGGTTTCTTTTTGATCTGCTGTAGTTTGATTGTCCCACCACGGTGAGTTCTCTTTTTCTAATAAAAATGGTAGACTTCGACGAGATAAGACAGTTACTAAAAACTCATCGAAGTTATCCCCTAATTCATCTTTACAAGTCAGTTCTAAAAGTTTGTATTGTAATTTGGCAAAGATGGTCGGAGCAATATCCTCCAATTGACTATCCCCATTCCAAGTCGCTAAAATCTCGGCTGCTTTTACTGCATTTTCATTTTCAAAAGTCGTATTGGATAAGACTTCGAGTATCTTTTTGGTCATCGCTACTTTTTTATCAGAGACCACTTCGGTAATCATTCCTTTGGCTGCAGCAACGTCCCAATCATCTTTTGCACTCAATAAGTTCATGATCCTTTTACCACGATCTTCTGGGATATAATACCCTTCTTGCAAAATGCCATTGGTCGTATCTGGCTGATTATTAGCCGAATAAACGTAGCCTTCTGGAGGATTTTCTGATTGTGGATTATTTTCAAAAGGTTCATAGCCCAATATTTCATCGTTGCCACTTGCGCCATCTAAAAACATTTTGGTGTTTATGTGATCTGGTCGAATTGGCAATTTTGCCATTGCCCACCAAGCGATATTTCCATCTTTATCGGCATACATGCCATTCAAGCCTGGGGCGATAATTTCTGAGGCAGCAGTTCTGGCCTCATCTATATTGGTAGCCCGAGATAGTTTATAAGTAGGTCCTAAACTATTGGGCGTTATCGCATTATACACCCAATAAGCGGAAACTGGTTGATCCGTTACTTTTTGAATACCATCTACTACGTCATTGACGATTGGCCCATGCCGAGAAGTTTTTACTTCAAATTCCACATCCTTTCCGCCTTTTACTTTGATAACTTCTTTCCGCACATCTAGGTCTTGCCACTCATCTCTAAAGGCTACTTGGTTTGGATTATCTGGATTCAATTGTTCGATGTAAAAATCAATATCATCGTTTTCAAACATCGTCAAACCTAAAGCTACATGCTCATTATGTCCAACCACGGGAAAAGGTACACCCGCTAAATAATTACCGTAACTTCGAAAGCCTGGGTACTCGATATGCGCCTCCCACCAAACAGATGGCTGGGCAAATCCAATATGTGTGTCATTAGTAAAAATGGTCTTACCTGACTTTGTCTTTTTGCCGCTAATAATCCAACTATTACTACCAATCCAAGGCGGTGTTGGTAGACTTTCGAACAACTCATTCATACTCAAAGCATCAGACATTTCGGCGTCAGTCACTTCTTTTTTAGTATTATAAACTGGTATTACTTGTGCCGCTGGATTCCAATGTACATCGAGGTCATTTAGGTAAGCATCACCCCATTGTTGATGAATTTTTGCCACAATTGGGTCTGTCCGAAAGGCTTGGGCAAAACTGAATGCCATATACCCAAAAGTAGCATAACAATCTAAAATATCTAGCTCTTCTTTTTTGATGCCTAATACTTCAAATTCTACGGGCGTTGGCCCATTTTTTATAAAACTATTAAGTCCTGCATAATAGGCTAATGCAGCTTTTTTCATCGGATCATCCACCGATATTTCATCAAAAGCCTTTTTTGCTTTTTTAGCCGTTTCTAAGGAATTGATTGTCCTAAAAAATTTGTCTGTTTTTAAAGTAGATTCCCCCAATATTTCTGACAATCTACCACTCCCGACTCTCCGCAATAATTCTATTTGCCAAAGTCGATCTTGTCCATGCAAATAGCCTAAGGCAAATTGCGCATCCGTTTCGTTTTGGGCATAAATATGCGGTATGCCGTAGTCATCAAAATAGACCTCAACTTCTTGTTCTAATCCTTGTAAGGTAAGAGTTCCTTCGTAGGTTGGCTTTAGATTATTGTAGTACCAATATCCGTAGGCGGCGCAGGCTGCGATGAGTATTAGGGCAGCGATGGCGATGTTTTTTAATAGTCTCATAGGGCGAAGGTAGGGAAAAAAATGAAATTAAAGGAAGATAATAGCTGCCAGCACTTCGAGTGCTGGCAGCTATTATCTTCTTTTAATTTACCCCTTGAGTTCCCCCACCTGTACCTTCCATAAATCCGCATAAATACCATCCGTCGATAACAAATCATCATGCGTTCCCGACTCTGCAATTTGTCCATTCTTCAAAACAATAATTTTATCCGCATGGCGAATGGTAGACAATCTATGCGCAATAATCAAAGCCGTTTTTCCTTCCGTCAATTGGTGCAAATTTTGCTGAATCGCTCGTTCTGTCTCGGTATCTACTGCTGATGTTGCCTCATCCAAAATTAGAATGGGCGCATCTTTTAAAATGGCTCTAGCAATACTTAATCTTTGTCGTTGCCCGCCAGATAATTTAATCCCTCGCTCCCCTACTATCGTATCATAAGTAGTTGGTAAAGAATCAATAAAATCGTGAAGTTGTGCTTTTTTTGCAGCAGCAATTATTTCACCATCAGTCGCATTAGGCATACCGTAAGCGATATTTTCTTTGATACTTCCGTGAAATAGGTAGACTTCTTGGCTGACGAAACCGATATTTTGCCGTAGATTTTTTAAGGTCAAATTTTTAATATCAATTCCTTCTAATACAATACTTCCTGATTGTACATCGTACAGCCTGAGTAACAATTTTATCAAAGTCGTTTTTCCCCCGCCTGTTGGCCCTGCGATCCCAATTGTTTGTCCTTGCTGCACATTTAAAGAAATATTATCCAAGATATTTTGCCCTTTTTTATACCAAAAAGAAATGTTTTTCAAATTAATCTGTCCAACCTTACTCGGTAATTTTTTTGGTTGAACTGGATCGGTGATTTGGTTCTTGGCGTCAATTAAACCAAAGATTCTACGAGACGAGGCTTTGGCTCTTTCGTATTGGTCGAACACATCTCCTAAACGGGTAATCGGCCATAATAATCGCTCCAACATCATCGCCACAAATGCTAAAGAACCTACCGTAAAACCGTTCATTCCATTGATGACCCAATAACAACCGAGCAATAAGGCAGACGCATATCCCGCTACAATAACCATCCGAATCAGGGGTACATAAAGCGCATTCCATTGTATAGCAGCGAAGTTAGCATTTCTATACTTTTGAGAACTTTCAATCACTCTTTTCGTCTCGTATTCCTCTGCTGTAAAACTCTTGATGACCGCAATCCCAGAAATATTATTTTCCAACCGATTGCTCAACTCTCCTACCGAACTTCGGATGTTTTTATAGTGCGGTTCTATTTTTCTTTGGTAAAAAAAACTGCCCATGATGATAAATGGAATAGCAGACATACTAATCACACCCAATTGCCAAGAAAAGCTAAATAATGCCCAACCTGCTACGATTACTAAAATAATCAACTGAATAATTTCCTTAAAACTGCCATTCAAAAAACGCTCTAATTGGTTGACATCGTTATTTAACATCGACATTAGATTTCCTGTTCGTTGTTCTTCGAAATAAGCGATTTCTCTATTTTGCATCGTATTATAAGCATCTAAGCGTAAGTCATGCTGTACTTCTTGCGCCAATCGCATAAACCCTCTTTTGAACATCCACTCAAAAAAACTTTCAAATCCAAAAATGACGACGGTCAGAATAGAAATGAAGATAGCGATGTCCCACAGGCCACTTAATCCCGTCCACTCGGGTATCCAATTCGGAATATTGCCACTCATCGAATCAATCATCCATGCCGTTAGAAACGGTGGCATCATATCAAATAATTTATTGGTAATAGTTGCAAAAATGGAGATGCTCATTTCCTTTCTATAATTCCGTAAGTAGCGGAAAAGGCGCATCATTGGATTGGTGGGTTCGGTCGGCTTAGTTGGCATTAGACTCGTTTTAGTGCTGGTAAAATTGGGGAACTGCTAAGGTAGGTTTTTAGTTTCTATTAGTGGTTTTTTTTACCACATAGTCACATAGTTTTTTCACATAGAGCACATAGTTTGCTTTATTAGATGTTGACCGAGCAGTAGCATTTTTGCTAAGTTAGATTTTGAATTATTTTTTATAATCTTTTGATTATCATCGAGTTTAGCCGTCAAAGCTACTGCTCGAAATCGTCAAATCTAACGCTCGGTCAACAGCTAACTTAGAAAACTATGTGCCCTATGTGCTTTTACTATGTGACTATGTGGTAATCCAAAAAAACTAAAGCGTAAAAACACTAATTCCATAAGCAGCAGCAGGAACACCCAAATCAGACAACCTTCTAACTAACGCCTTTTTAACTTTCTTTCCTGCCTTCTTAGAATCTTCCTCAATTATAATATTTGCCTTGCGCTTAGGGTATCTCTTAGCAAATTGCTGAATGGCACGAATAGCTTGCTCTGATTTTTCCTCCGTCAATCCTCGATTATAATAAATCGCTTTAATGCCATTGGAATCATCGTTTAGCGTTTCTTCGTGCAGTATTAAGCCTTGAGCGTTTTGTAATTTTTTGTATAAATCTTGTGGATCATTCGTCGTCCACTTTTCTAAACTATCGCAAGACATCGGAATAATTGGTGCGGCATTATCTATCAAAATATGCCCATCGTAGGCTGGCAACAAAGGATCATCTGTTGCAGCGGCCAAAATCAGATATGGATAATCTTTTGTAGGCGTAAAAGTGAAAACAAAATCTAACCAATTGGTATTATAAACCGTATTGCTTTCTGCTAATTTTTCGCTTTTGGTGCAGGCAGTTGTTCCTCCCCATATAGCTAATTTTATAGGGGCATTATAATTGTATTCGGTGTCTTCAGGTAATTTCTTAGTGGCACTTTTGTAGTGGTTGGTTCTGCATAAACTTATTTTGAAAGAGTAACATTTATTGGCTAACAGCGGGCTTGGCAGTTGTTGTCCGATTGTCTCCGCACTTTCTATTTCATGAGTTAATAATGCTAAATAGGTCTCTCCATTGACGGCTTTCTTTTGTACGCCATATACTCCGCTTGGGTGAACATCGGCTACAATTTGAGGGTTTTCGTGGCAATTCGTCCAGCCTTTTGGTGAGATGGCTGTCCTTGGAATGCCTTCAAAGGAAGGGTTGATTAGGTAGATGGTGTCAGTTTGGGCAAATATTTTGATGTTAAGAAAAATAAATACGAAAAATATCGAAATAATGTATTTGATCATAAAAGTCCTTATTTTTTCAGCAAATGTACTTTAACTTTAG
>CALDTJ010000179.1 GCA_937924145.1 uncultured Saprospiraceae bacterium | reverse complement strand
AATTTTAATAGAACAACTTATAGAGACGGTTTAGCTCCTCACTTTAGAATTGTTTTGAGAAACCAATTAATGGCAATTCTAAAGTCAGAAAATTCAGAAAAAAAATCTGATGGCAGTGATTATGATATTTTCGTAGATGGGTTAAAAATTTATACGACACTCGATCCTAAAATACAAGCACATGCTGAAGCGGCAGCAAAAGAGCACATGCAGACATTGCAAAAAACTTTTTTCAAAGAGTGGAAAAATCTAGATCCGTGGACTTATATCGAAGATAAAGATAAATGGGAGGAGGAAGGATTTGATAAAAAAGCTACTAAGGAACAAATGCTCAATATTCGTCAAGGTGTATTGAAACGTTTGATTCGGGAAACAGATTTATACGAGGATTTAAAGAAAAAGCACATTGGTAAAAGCTTAGCTGCATTACAAAAAGAATTTCCTAATATTCGATTAAGAGATACAGACTTAGAGCGAATGCTAAATTCGAATAAAGGCATTGCCACATTAATCAGCGAAAAAAGGATATCTTCTAGTCAAGCCTCTAACTATCGTAAAGTGATGAAGAGTGCTAACTTTAAAAGCGTTTCAAAAAACTGGAAGGTTTTTCAAGAAGAGGTTGAGAAAGCTTTTGAGAAGCCAGTTAAGATGAAAGTTTTTGCTTATAATGACGAAATGGAAAAAGATACGGTGATGACGCCATTAGAGGCGATTAAGTATCACCGAATGTTTTTGCAAATCGGCTCTATGGCTGTAAATCCAATTACGGGCCATGTTAAAGCATGGGTTGGAGGTGTAAATCATAAGTATTTTCAGTACGATCATGTTACTTCACTCCGACAAGTAGGTTCTACCTTTAAGCCTTTTGTTTACGCTACGGCTATTCAAAATATGGGACTTTCTCCCTGTCAGCCCGTTTTAGATGTGCAACACACCGTTAAAGTCGGAGAAGGAAGTTTTATTTTAGCTGAAGATTGGAGTCCGCAAAACTTCAGTGATTTCACTAATTTGAAAGTGACGCTATTTGAAGGGCTAAAAAAGTCGCTAAACTCTGTCTCTGTCTATTTAATGAAGGAGTTAGGTAGTCCAAAACCTGTCGTCAATATTGTTTCTAGGATGGGTATTGATACCGAGTCAAAATATGCCAATGGGCAGAAAAGAATTTTACCTGTTCCTTCTTTGGCATTAGGTGCAACTGATTTGTCTGTTCAAGAAATGACGGGCGCCTATACCGTTTTTGCAAATAATGGAATTTATAATAAGCCAATTTTTATTACTAGAATCGAGGATAGAAACGGGAGAGTCATTTATGAGGATGAACCCGTTGAGCGAAAAGCATTAGATGCTACGGCAAATTATGTGATGGTAGAAATGCTTAAAAATGTAAATGTAGGAAAAAGAGATTTCTATAAAATAAAAACAGAATCAGGGGGTAAAACAGGAACAACAAACGATCACGTTGATGGCTGGTACATGGGGATTTCGCCTAATTTAGTGGTTGGAACATGGGTTGGAGGAGAAGATCAGTGGATTCGTTTCCGCAATAAATCTTTAGGCCAAGGAGGTAAAATGGCTTATCCCTATTGGGCAAAATTAATGATTAAGTTAGAGGCTGATAAAGAATTAGACTTTGATACCAAGGCAACCTTCTTTAAACCTCCAGGAGAATTGGGCATCGAATTAGATTGTGACAAATATCGTAGTTCCGAAGATGTAATCAATTTTGATGAAGAAGAGGACGATGAGTTCTTTGATGATATTTATGGGGATGAAGTAGAAAGCGATTCTACTGGAATTCAGTAGTACCAAGCTCTGCTTGGTTTATTATATTATTAAGTTCAGCCAAGCAGAGTTTGGCACTACAGAACCAACTAAGTTTAATGTACCAATTATTAAAACCTATCCTTTTTCTATTTCAACCAGAAAAAGCCCACCATTTGACCATCGTATTAGCAAGAATTGGCTTTGCTATTCCTATCGTTGGTTGGTTACTCAAAAAATATTATACGGTAAAAGATAAAAGTTTAGAACGTAATCTATTTGGGTTAAAGTTTGAAAACCCTGTCGGTTTAGCAGCAGGATTTGATAAGGATGGTAAGTATTTCCGTTTGATGTCCAATTTAGGTTTTGGCTTTATTGAACTAGGAACCGTTACGCCTAAACCACAAATAGGCAATCCTCAACCAAGATTATTTCGATTAAAAGGAGACGAGGCGATTATTAATCGAATGGGTTTTAATAATGAAGGAGTTGGAGCTTTAGTGGAGAGATTGAAAAAGGGTAAACCTAAAAATTTAATCGTTGGTGGAAATATTGGTAAAAATAAAGTGACACCTAATGAAAATGCGACGGATGATTATACTTACGCATTTGAGCAGTTATTTCCTTACGTTGATTATTTTGTAGTCAATGTTAGTTCTCCCAACACGCCTAATTTAAGAGATTTACAAGAAAAAGAACCACTTACCAAATTGCTTTCTCTTCTACAGGAATTAAACCAACAAAAAACTAAACCAAAGCCTATTTTATTAAAAATTGCACCTGATTTGACAGATACGCAATTGGATGATATCATTGACATCGTTGCAGCGACCAAAATTGACGGCGTAATTGCTACGAATACAACAATTAGCAGAAGTGGTTTAAAAGAATCTGACGCCTCTATCAAAGCTATCGGTAATGGTGGTTTGAGTGGACAACCTTTAACCAATCGTGCTACTGAAGTTATTCGTTATTTATATGAAAAATCAGGTAAGACTTTAACCATTATCGGTGTTGGAGGAATTGCTTCCGCTAAAGATGCGCAAGAAAAATTAGACGCAGGCGCAGCTTTAGTCCAAATTTATTCAGGCTTGATTTACGAAGGACCAGCTTTGGTTCGTCGAATTAATAAGGCATTGATAAGATAAAAAATTAATCATGTCAACATCTAAATCCGTTGTCCTTTATTTATCCGTTGTCTATTTTTTATACAACGGATAAATAAAGGACAACTGATCTAGACTTACTTTTAGTCGATAAATAGTAACGAAAAAAGGCGATAATCTAAATGATTGTCGCCTTTTTCCATTTGTATAAAGTAAGTATCTATAAGGTTAACCAGAAATTATTTATCCCTTCTCCTTGCACAATCTTCATCTTATCTAAATTCAGTAATTCCAGCATACCAAGAAAAGTAACAATAGCATGTACCCTATTCTCACACTTTCCAAAAATACTTTTAAAACCAGTTTTCACTCCTTTTTTCAATTTAGATAAAATAAAAATCTGCTGCCCCTGAATCGTATAATTATAATCCACAACGGTATGAACTTTTTTCTTGCGGTTCTCATACTCAAACTGATCCATCACTTTTTCAAAAGTTTTTAATAATTTGAAAAGAGATAAAGATTCTAGTTCTACATCTACCAGCGCTTTGTTCGCAATTACTTTTAGTTCTCTTGAGATATTTCCTCGGTCTTCTTGCTTGGATCGGGTAGACTCCATTTCTCTCATCTCGTCTAGAACCGATTTATAACGCTTATATTCCAATAAGCGTTGGACTAATTCTTCTCTAGGATCAACCTCATTACCTTCTTCGTCAATAGGCTTTCGCGGAATAAGCATCTTTGCTTTAATCCGCATCAAAGTTGCTGCTACTAAAATAAATTCACTTGCCAAATCAATATTCAACGCCTCCATCTGTCGAATATATTCAAGAAAATCATCCGTTATCTTCGTGATAGGAATATTGTAAATATCTAATTCATCTCTTTCAATGAAAAAGAGTAGAAGGTCAAATGGTCCTTCAAATTGGTCAAGTTTTATCGTATAAGTAGCTGCTGCTGCCATAGGT
>CALDTJ010000178.1 GCA_937924145.1 uncultured Saprospiraceae bacterium | reverse complement strand
ACACGGTGAACGGTTTATGGTACACGGTTTCACCACTCAATCAGCAATAATTTTGGAATTATTCACATAGGATTTTGTTGTTCTTAGGAACAAAAGATTAAAACCCGAGGCTTAGTGGGATAAGCCTTGGGCTTTTTTATGTAAAGTAACACAACTCTCTGAGTTGTGCCTGCTCTTAAAGTATCAGATAATTTGAAATTATTCGATACTTTCCCCTATTGCAAACGCATTTCGATAATATCAATCAATTCTTCAAAGTCATTACAATCGTCCGACTCTTCGTAGGACAGACAAATCCGAATATCTAGCCCATCTACGAAATTAGTATCTGAAATTTCAATATTCTCAGGAAGGGTAAAAGTTCGGAGCGTATCATCGCCTATTTATGAAAATTCAAGTATTACCTAACATCTTTAAAAAAATTGGTCTATGCCTTTTCCTTTTTGGGCCTATTAGTCATGCCATCTGGGGTTTAGCTTTTCCATTTCATGATAATGAAAATCCTGAAATAACTAGCTTTTGGAGAGCAGCAATAGACACTCTATCATTATTAGGTGTCATTGTTTTTTTCCTATCAAAAGAGAAAATAGAGGATGAATTAGTTAAGCAAATAAGATTAGAGGCAATGAGTAAAACGTTTGTAATAATGGGGTTCTATTTGATACTGACTCAATTTATACCAGATTACAAAACAACTCCGAGCTATATGTTCACTTTACAAACTGCCTTTTTCTTTGCAATATATTATAGTAAAAAAAGAAGTTTCGACTTATGAAAAACATGATAAAAGTAGAAAGAGCACGCCACGATATGACCCAAGCCGATCTTGCCGAAAAAATACAAGTTTCTCGCCAGACGATTCATGCCATTGAAAAAGGGAAATTTGTACCTTCTACTATTTTAGCACTCAAAATGGCTCGATTTTTTGAAATAAAAGTGGAAGAGTTATTTATGTTGGAGGAAGGAGATTGACTTTAACCCTGACTAGCCTACATTGTTTGTCGTCAGGAGACGACTTTAATATAGATTCCTAGTCTGGAGACTAGGAATATCGTTTTAGATATGACAGATTTTCGAAAATCTGTCATATCTCCTGTCGTAAGTGCTAAAAGTATCGCCCAATCATAGGGTGATCCACAATCGCACGTTTCAATTCTAAAAAGTCTACATCACCTTGAAAAGACCAAACGACTTTACCATTTGGTTCAACTAAAATCGTATAAGGTAAAGCACCATTCCATTCAGGGTCAACTGCCTCAATTAAAGCATATTTATCATCTTGTGAAAAATGGTAATTTTTGACCGCTGATTGTTTTTCTTTCATGGCTTTTAAGACCTTATCGCCAATACTTGGTTTATCCGCAGAAATAGAGACAAATTCAAAGTCTCTGCCACCATACATTCGCTGCAAAACAATAAATTCAGGATATTCCATCATACATGGACCACACCAAGTCGCCCAGACATTAATCAAGCGCAGTTTTTCAGAATCTTCATTTTTTAATAAAGCTCTAACCCCTGGCTCGTCAATCGGTTCGACAGTAATCGGCCTAGCCGCCCAATCAGCATCCGCCTTATCGTTATAATCTGTTTTCCATGCCCACTTCGTAGAACAACCAAAAGTTTTTGTTTTTGGAGTTGTTACAGGTTGGCCTGCTAATACCTCATCAATAGCCGTTCTTAAATCTTCTGCATTCGCCCCCTTATCTGGATGTTCTAGTTTATCCAATCGACCGACATATTGCAATTTTCGAGCTTTATCAAAAACAAAAGCGTGCGGTGTCGCCACTGGGCCATATTGTAAAGATGCTGATTCGGTATCACCATCGTATAGATAAGGAAAGTTAAAATTGTGGTGTTCTGCCCTTGGTTTCATCGTCGCAAAATCATCATTCAAATCAGAGTAGCCTAATTCATCGTATCGCAGACCTAACGGACTATTTGGGGTAATCGCTATCAAGTCTACACTTTTATCTTTATAGTCGGTGACAATCGCTTTAATTCGATCCTCATAAGCCTGTGCGGTTGGGCAATGATTGCAGGTAAAAACAACCACTAAGACATCTTTGGTAAAATCTGATAATTTGCGGAAATCGCCGTTCATATCAGGTAGGTTGAAATCTGGGGCAGACTCTCCTATTTCTAAGGTTTTGATTGCTTGTTTTTCGACGGGTTGTGGATTGGCTACAAAGCTGGCTTTTGCTGTTTCTTTTTGAGTGGATTGTCCAGATTGGCAGGCTATTAAACAAGCAAATGCTAATAGACAATAAATGAAATTAAGGTTTTTCATTACTATATTTTTAATACTGTTTTAACTAAATAACTGGTTGAGTTTAATTACGACTTTGATATAACTTCGTAGCACTTGCCAAATTTAGCAATTTTGTACCAATTCTTGCTAATACAAAAAACTGCCCAATCAAAAATATTGCTAGAATGACGTTGCCACCGTTTAATTGAAGATAAATAAAGAATAAAATACCGAAGGTGAGTAGGTTGAGTAAGTATAGTAAAAAACTTTGTCCTATATTTTTAAAGACCCACGCAAAGGCGTTTTTAATGGGTTGAAATAAAAATCCTTTGTCCGTTGCTACTACTTGAATTTTAGCATAATCGTGAACCATAAAAAAGAAAGTCGCAAACAACAGGTAAAAAGGTAGGATCATTAAAACTCTATTGATAATTTCGCCTTCGTTGTGAAAGCGTTCCAAACCACCTGCCGTCAAAGTGGAAATTAACACGAAAAAGATAGCTAATACAACTAACTGAATGATTAAGAAATAGACTGCTAGTCGGAGCATTCGCCAAAAATACTTCCCACTTCCTGTCCAAAAATCTACTAGCTGATACGGCTCATTTCCTTTTTTCAGAATAGTCAATATACCACCTACCAAAAATACAGATAGTAATAAATACATGCCCATTCCAAAAACAGATTGGTTCATAATTACACCAAAAGTATCGCCATATTGATTGATAAAATCATTGGAAAGCGTAAAATCAAAGCTTTCGAATAGCTTATCTGCCGCCAAAGTATCGCCTAATTTTTCTCCCAAAAAACCAGATAGCGGATAAGCCAAGAGGATCGCAAAAAAGAAGTTTAGGGCATACAAGAGTAACCAAAGTTTGCCTTTGCCAAAAATGTTTTTTAAACCTGATGTATATGCTGTTATAAAATTCATTGACTGTTACAAAATTTTACAAATACCCCGTTTCTAACCCATCCCTAACCCTTCCCTTAAAAAGGAAGGGAACGGGTTTATGCAAAATTGAAAATTCTTTCCAGTTTAGAAT
>CALDTJ010000177.1 GCA_937924145.1 uncultured Saprospiraceae bacterium | reverse complement strand
ATCAGTTGTCCTTCATTAATCCGTTGTATAATAAAAATATACAACGGATTAATGAAGGACAACTGATTTAGATGTTGACAAAACAAGTCTTAATAATATTAATCTTTTACCTGACGATCTAAATAACTTTTAATAACATGAAATAATAACCTTAATAACTAACTTGAACAGTTGTTACTATATTTTTGTCGGATTACTTATTGGCTATTGGTCTTTAGAGCTTGAAAGTTGTAAATGGGCATTTTTCTCTATTTGATGAATGCCTCGCTCTAGGTCAAATACTTTTTTTGAGGTGATAATATCATGCCCAGGAATTCCTAATCGAAGTTTTAATCGGTATTCTACTGGTTTATTCCCTTCTGAATTGATAAAGGCCTCTATATATACTAGGCTATTAAACTTTTCTGATAGATTGTGCAATTTCCATTTTAGTAAGCGTACATATTTATTGGGCACGTCGGCTACATTTCTAACAATGATTTGCATAATATTCGAGTTTTAAAGTTAGGGTGATTCAATAACAAATAAAGCATTTACGCTTTAGTCGATAATGAATTCTGAGAGTATCTCTACTATAAAAACAAGATAAAGAATCAACTTGTTTGCTCTCAGATCAAAAACCGAGATGATCTAAATTAAAAGATCGAAAAAATATGCTCTAGATCACCTCGGGTACGACAAACTTACTTCACTCATGATTTCTTAAAAAATCCAAGGGCAGTCATTCTTTTGACTAGCCAACCAAAGCTATTTCGACTGCCCTGGACTACTCGTGTATAAATAAAACTTCAATAGTTTCAACTAATTTCTTCCTTTTTTAGGTCTCCTGATATTCTTTCTCCTCCAACCATTTAGCTTTATTATTAAATATAATAGCTTTACTATTACACATAAACGCTACGCTTTCCTTTTTGTTTATCAAAAGATCATTTTTTTTTAGATTTTTTTAGAAAAAAAAAACTGGTTGTGTGGATTTATTCTAATTGTCCTGCTGCCCAAACCAATCCAAGTCGATTTTTCTGATATAAAGTCAATAATTTAATCAATTTCAATTGTGCAGCCACCAATTTTTGTTCACGGCTATTTAATAAGAAAATAGAACTTTCTCCATAGCGAAATTTCTCATTTTCTGCCGCTAACAAACGCTGATAATTCGTTACTGCTGACTGATTAATTGCGACTTGCTGACGAGAATTATCTAATAACTCCTGATAATTTAATACCTTATTTTTGAGTGCTTGTGTTTTCTGTCGTATTTTATATTTTGTATCTAATAGTTTTAAATCCGTCAATTCTAGATCTGCTCTTTCTTTCCGCCTAAAAAGAGGCATTCCCACTTTTACGCCCGCCTTGTAATTCTCTGTAAAAACGGCATTTAAAGCCCCAATTTCATCTACATCTTTTGGCCGATTGACAAAATCAATTCCATCTGCTAGAAAATTAAATTCCACATCAACTTGAGGTTTTAGTTGCTCTTTTTTGAGTCGCCGATCCACTTCTAATTGCTGTAGTTTTAATTCATATTGTTGTAAAATGGGATGATTTCGATCTAAATTATTAAGTGTCGTTGACAAATCAACCACCGTCGGAGTCAGCAAAATATCTTCATAAAAAACAGGTTGCAATAAATCACTGACCTCCAAGGGCAATTCATTCTCATACCATAAAAAATTAGATAAATAGCGCCGACTATTTTCATAAACAACTTGTGCATCATTCAAAGCGATCCGTCGATTTTGTACTTGAATCGTACTCTCCAAAGTGTCGATAGCAGGTTTGTCCCCTTGCAAAAAACTATTCTTTACGCCTTCTAGCCGAACCGCAGCCAATGCTAAAGCCTCCTCATATATTTTAACATCGTTATAAGCATTCACCCACTCCCAATATGCTTTCCCTGCATCTAATAAGATATCATTGACAATCATTTTTTGCTCTGCCAAATTCGCAGCTTGCAAAATTTTAGCTTTCTCTAAAGTGGCTCTACGTTCATCTATCATCAGCCCTCTCCCCAATGACCATTTTACACCAGCATACGCTTGACCAGCAGCGGGTAGGTTATTTTCTGGGTTCAGAAAAATGCCGTTCGTCCAATTATACCCTACCTTAAATTCAGCTCCCATCCAGCTTGGAATTTTCAATCCCGTTTCACCTATCGTGAAATACGTCTTTCCATCAAACGACTTTTGCTGAATGTCTCCAAATACCTTCGGGTCAAAACCTCCTCTAGCTTTTAACTCGTATGCCTCTCCTACTCTACTCAATAAATTCGATTGCTGAATAACTGGATGATACTTCCGCACCCAATCCAAATAGGCGGTTTCAGTAAATACTTTGGTACTACCATCTAATTCTTGGGCATCTAAACTGATGCAACTAGATAAAAACAAAACAAATAAGCAGATATATTTATGGATTTGAGTCATTCTATTTTTTACAATGTTTTATGCTAAAAAATTTAATCTTGACACCGTGGTTTTCAATCAAAACTTTTGAAACAAAGCACTCGATTTGCTCAGGCAAGAATGTCTAAGCTACGTACTTTACTTCAAAGATTTTACTGGTGCTTTCAACTTCGGTTTTCCATCACTCCCATTTCCTTCTTCATAAAAATCTGCGGGAAATCCATTTAATTGTCGCCACAACTCATACCATATTGGCACATTATTTAAAAGTGCAATCCCTTGTGCCCCCGAACCAACACGTAATGCCTCAGGCCAAGGTTTTTCTTCATGCGAACTCACTAAGACTCGATATTTTCCATTCTTACTGATATTATTCTCGATTGCCATCACATGACCGTGATAAGTTCCGAAAGACAACCCCGGCCAACCACTAAAAATGAATGCAGGCCAACCATCGAAAATAAAGCGGACTTCCTGCCCTATTTGGACTAATGGTAAATCCATTGGTGCTACAAATAATTCAACCGCTAAATCAAAATCGGCAGGCATAATCGTAACTAATGCCTCCCCTGCTTTGACCGTCTCTCCGATTCCTTTTTTCAATGCTTGGTTAATGTAACAATCTTGCGGTGCAGTCACATAGTAGAAGTCTGAACGTCGCAGATAATTTTGATACTGATTCTCTAACTTATTGACACTGCCCTGTGCATCAAACTGAGCAGAAAGCGTACTAAATTTATCGCTCTGAGCCTTAGCAATCTTATTGGCATATTCGTTCTCAATTGTTTTAAAATCCAGTTGAGCAATCTGCTGATTATTCTTGGCATCCGCTAATTTATTTTTAGCCGCAATAAGCTTTGCCTCCGTCGCTTGCATTTTCAATCGTTTGCCCTCCACATCCGTCAACGACTTAATCCCCTTTTGGTATAAAGTATCCGTTCTTCGATATTGGTAAGCAGCGATCTCTGCATCAATTTCAGCTTGTTTTACGCCTGCTTGCGCACTTTCTATTTTAAAAACAGTTTGCTGAACTTTGTTTTCTAACTGTTCTTTTTTGAACTTTAATTGCTGCCGCATCGCTTGAATCTGCTGATCGAGAGCATTAGCCTTTTGCCCATAAGCGGTAATCGTTTGCGCTTTGGCATTTACTTGTTGCTTTGTCCGATCTACTAAATCCGTATCGAAGTAATCTACTTTTACCTCTTCTAGATGGGCAATGGTATCTCCTTTTTTGACAAATTGTCCTTCTCGAACGTACCATTTATCTATTCGACCATCAATTGTTGCCTCTATGCTTTGTGGTCTTTGTCCAGGATTAAGCGTCGTTACCTTGCCTTTTGTTTGAATATTTTGAGTCCACGGCAAAAAGAGCCCAAAAAATAAAACTAAAAAAGTACCGCTCAACCAATATTTAAACATTCTATTCGCCGCAGGCAATTCTATCTTTTGGAAAGAGAGATAATCGCTTTCCTCCATGCGGTTCTTAACGGAATTGGGTGATATATTTAGCATTGTTGTTTTTTAAGATCACTGTGTTGTCAGATGTCAGATCGTCCTTATGGACTGTCAGAGGTCAGACTCTTGACTTCTAATCATTACCTAAATACATTTCTAAAATGAGTTGATTGCTGAATCTCTTTAAAAGTACCAGACTCTATAATTTTGCCTTTACGCATGATGAATACTCGATCACACTTTTTGGCAAACTCTACATCATCACTCACTCCAACCAACGTCCAATTGTTCTTTTTACTAGTTAATAAATCAATCATTTCTGTTTTATCATCTGTCTCCATATTTGCAAAGACATCTTCTAAGGTGAATAATTGTGGCTGCGTCACTAACCCTCTCGCAAGAATGATTTTATTTCGAACACTTCCTGGAATATTTTTACCACCAGGTAATAGTTGTGTTTGGTATCCTTTCGGTAATTGCTGAATGAATTTTTCCACACCGATTTTCTTGGCAATTTCAATGACAGCTTTCAATTCAATATCTGGATACCCTAATTTTATATTCTCTAAAATACTGCCTTCAAAGATGTCCAAATCAGAAGAAAATTCCCCGATTCTATTATGCAAATCTTTGATATTCAAATTTGTAACTGGAATGCCATTAAAAGTCATGTTCCCTTCATATCCATGAAAGAATCCAGTCAATAAACGAACTAACGTACTTTTCCCCGCTCGATTATAACCTGTGATACAGATTTTTTCATTGGGCTTTATCGACATCGACACATCTCGAATCGTGTAATTATCGTCATCTTTAAATTTAAACTTGATATTATTTAATTCTACTGCGATCCCTTCTCCTGTATCAATTTCTTTAAAAGGTATACCGCCTTCTTTGTCTAGTGGAATATCCATCACTGCCCCAATTTTCTCTAACGCTGTAAGCATATCATAGAGCGTTTCCATACTCAAAATCAATTTTTCTACCGCAGCAATCACTAATAAAACCACAATTTCTGCTGCTACGAATTGACCAATATTGATTTGATTCTGCACAACTAATAAACTACCAAGCAATAACAAAGCAGCAGTAATCAAGGTCTTAAAACCAATCATACTCGCAAACTGAGTCATCAAAATCTTGAAGTGTGCCTTTCGAGCATCTAAGTACTTGACGACTAAACCATCTGTCTTTTGCATAGAAAAACGATCTCCATTGGACAGTTTAAAGGTCGTATTCGCTCTAGCAATTTCTTCTAACCAGTGCGCCACCGCATACTTATATTTACTTTCTTGTAAACTCGTTTTTAGCCCTCCTGCTGCTGTCATCCAAAATATTAAACTAACGACCGCCAAAAGAAATATGCCGAAAAAGGCAAAAAAGGCATGATAAAAAGAGATCAATATCAAGCCAAAAATGATATTTAATACCGCTGTAGAAAAGTCCATCAATAGCTTGGGCATCCCCTTTTGAATCGTCAACGTATCAAAAAAGCGATTTACCAATTCTGGTGGGTAAGCATCTTGCACACTTTCTAGTCGGATGTGTGGCAGTCGTAAGGCAAACTCAAAGGCCGACCGTACAAAAATTCTTCGTTGTAAAGTTTCCGCAACAACTAATTGCATGATCTTTAAAAATCCTGTCAGGGCAGTTCCCAAAGTAACGATACCAACTAAAATGTACAGTGAATTAGACATCGCACCACCTGCGATCAAACCGATGATGGCTTGGACTCCCAATGGTAAACTCAATGTAATTATTCCTCCAAAAATTGCATAGAGATAAATATAACTTATATCTTTACGGTCCAATTCCAATAACCCATACAATCTTTTAAGTGGCCGCCACCCTAATTCTTTTTTCATTAATTTAAGTATTATTTTTATTTAGCTTCACTATCCTTATTAATAGTAAAACTATCTTTATTGTTCAATAAAAATCCGACAATTTTAAAAAAAAATTGCCGGACCGAAAACTGTGCTTTTACCAAGTAACGAGTAAAAAACAACTAATGCATTTAGGAGCTGATCTTTTGCCCTAAGATACCGATAGCTATCGGTATTATTTTTTTGAGGAATAGTTGGCACCCCATCCGCTTTTCGGTTCAGGAACTTACATTCCTTCATCTTCAAAAAAATGCCTAGCCTTAGAACAAAACCTCTAGCTCCAAATGCACTATTTATTATTTGCTCGTTACTGAAAGTAGGTAATACTATTTACCATAGACTTTTAGCCCTTTTCATATATTATTAAAAAAAAAGAAGAACGTAGTTTGTACACTTTTTTGGAGTTCTTTTTCCCTCTAATCCTTCATTTAAAACGCAAATATAATAGTAAAACTATCATCAATGCAAGTTTAATTAAAAAAACATTTAGTAATCCATTCTTTTTATAAAAAAATATTTAATTTAGTATTCAATTCGATATACACTTATAAATTAGACTCGATTTAAGAAAAAAATAGTGTTTCATAGTGTAGAGGACAGCTGCTATTCTTAGGATAGTCGGCTGTTCTTTTTTTCTATTACTTGATAGCTTGATAAAAAATAGCCTCGCCAAATATTTTCTCCAAATTAACTACCGATTACATGGCAAATAATTCTAATATTATCTAACTTGCGCAAGAATGTCAATCTGATGAATTAAAAACTAAATATATCGCCCAAAAAGGTAGTCTATTTCAGTGCCCAAAGACGTGGCTACTGCCTGCGATGTTAGTTGAATAAAGTACATCCAAATTGACTCATTCAATGCAAGACTTACTCATTCGTGTTGGTAAAAAAGCAGAAAGCAGAAAGGTAGAAATTGAACAAAGTAGAGTTTTACCTGATGATATAGCTGCTGACCTCAAGGCAACAGGCGTCCTTCGCCTTTGGGTCGATAAAGCCAATGGCGGTCTTCAATCGGATATACTTTCCTTAATCAATGCTGTTCAAACTTTAGCGTACTATAATGGCTCAACCGCTTGGGTTGCCTGTGTCACTGGAACGGGTTCTCTGACGGCTGGTTATCTACAAAAAGATATTTCAAAAGAAGTTTTTGGAGCATCAGATGCCATGTTAGGAGGATTTGCTGCCCCCGTTGGTCGTGCAAAAAGAGTGGAAGGTGGATTGATGGTCAATGGAAGATGGGGTTGGGGTTCTGGCACCACCCATTGTAGTACGGTGATTGGGGGCATCATGATCCAAGGAGAAGAGGAACAGCCACCAATGCCTGCAATTGCCCTTTTTTATCCTAAAGATGTCACCTGGTATGACACTTGGGATGTAAATGGACTAAAAGGAACAGGTAGTGGTGATTACGAGGTGAACAACTTATTTATTCCAGATGGTCGATGGATTTATTTTCCAGTAAGAAAATCGAATGTAGATGCACCACTCTATCGGGTTTCTTTTTATGGGGCACTTGCTGCTGGCGTTTCATCAGTTGGTTTGGGTTTAGCCCAAAGAGCAATCGACGAAATCAAGGCATTGGGGCTGACTAAAAAGCGAGTCATGGCTAGAAAACCGATAGCTGAAAAAGCAATTGTTCAGTACCAACTAGCCGAAACCTGCGCCAAATATGAATCTGCCAAGGCTTTTTTAGAAAAAGCGGCTATTCAAAATTATGAGGCTGCTAAAACAGGTATTCCCGATATTCATACCAAAAACTTACTGCGAATGGCTGCTACACACGTAGTCACAGCCTGTGCAGAAGTCGTTAACTGGTGCTATCAAATTGGCGGTGGTTCAACGATTTGGGATAGTTCAAAACTACAAGAATTGCAACGAGATATGTTAGTCTTGACTCAACATGGTCTTGTTGCCAATAATAATAATGAAATGATCGGAAAAGTCGCTTTTGACTTGAAATTTAATCCGTGGCTTTTGTGACGGGTTGCGGGTTGCGAGTTGCGGGTTGTGCTAAACTCGTAACTCGTAACCCGAAACTCGCAAAACACTATAACATTTTCGGAGGTAATGAACGCCTCCATTTTTCGGTACCTTAATAATTAACAAACACATTATGAAACAACAAGATCCCTACATCAAATTAAGTAATCCAGGAAATGAACCACCTGAAATTGTAATTAATTTCAATAACGTGAGAAAGGTACTTGCTACCTTAAACGCTTTGAACCACAAATTACGAGAAAGGATTCTGGACCGCTTAGATGATTTGGACGATGCTGCCACCTTAGAGAATATCATGATTCAAATGAGGTTGGACAAATCAGTCGTTCAAGAACATTTAAAAATTCTTTTGAGAAATCAAATCATTCTTACGACTAGGAATGCTGCTAATGAAGTAATTTATTACCAAAATGATGAAAGATTACTACAAGTAATCAAATTCGTAGATGAATTAAATCAGTAATAACTTAGCAATAGGAATTTTTGAACAAAGCCCGTCCCGAATAATCGAGATGGGCTTTGTTATTAGAATTATTTCAAATTAGTATTTCCATACTAATTTTATTAAATTTGTCCCTATCATCAACATAGACTTTCATAACTAATGAGTACAACTACCATCCAACATAATATACTAAGATTCCAAACTGCTGAAGATATTACTATCGTAGCCGATGCTTATGGCAATCCGCAAGATGATCCGATCCTATTGCTACATGGAGGTGGTCAAACGCGTAATTCTTGGAAAAAAACGGGCCATACGCTAGCCGAAAAAGGTTGGTATGTGATCGCTACGGATGCAAGAGGACATGGTGATAGTAGTTGGTCAAAGAATGGAGAGTATGCTTTTGATTTCTTGCGACAAGACTTAGTCATTATTGCCAAAAGTCTAGAGAAAAAACCGATTTTAATTGGTGCATCTATGGGTGGGATTTCTAGTTTAGCGGCTTTACATTATCATCCCAATCTGGCAAAAGGATTAATTCTAGTAGATGTTTCTCCACGAATAGAGAAGAAAGGAACGGATCGAATTTTTAGGTTTATGAGTGCCAAACCTGAGGGTTATAGCAGTTTAGAAGAAGTAGCAGAGGCAGTCAAAGCATATATGCCACACCGAAAAAATATCGGTAGTTTAAATGGCTTAAAAAAGAACTTACGAAAATTGCCAAATGGAAATTATGGCTGGCATTGGGACCCCAAAATGCTAAAAGTTTGGATGAATAAATCAAATGATGTTGCTAATAAAGAAACAGAACGCTTTTTGACGAATGCGCTAGTCAATTTGCAGATTCCTGCTATGTTGGTTAGAGGTGGTATTAGTGATGTGGTGAGTAAAGAAATTGTGGAAGAATTGAAAGTCATTGCCCCCGATATGGAATATATTGATGTCAAAGAGGCTGGACATATGGTGGCGGGCGATTCTAATCATGTTTTTACGAATGCTTTGATTGGCTTTTTGGAGAAGATTTCTGCCTAATTTCTTTGGCAAATTTAGCCTACCTACCCAATAAACTTATCTAAAGATTTTAATTTTTTAAACATCGGTTCTTTTATTTGTTTGTTTAATTCTTTCTGTCTAGCTTTAACCATTCATAGGTCAAAAGTTTAACGAGCAAAATGAAAAACCTCCTTCCGATCTTACTGCTGGCACTACTTTGCCTTTCTTGCCAAGAAAAAGAAGAAAACATCCAAGAAATCACCGTCATTGGTGGCGGCTTAATGGGCAGCACAACCGCTTGGCAACTCAGCAACTATGGCGAAAAGGTGTTATTAATCGAACAACAAGATTCTGTTTATACTTTTGGCTCTAGTTATGGCGAGGCACGAATCGCCCGTAGTAGTAATCGTGGCAATGACATCTGGTCTTATCTACACAATCGCTCGGTGAAAGAAATGAAAAATTTAGTCGATTTTTTAAATAGCAACTCGACTAATAAATCAGCTTTTCATATTTCTGATATTTATACTACCTCTCCTGTCACTTATGTTGGTCGAACAACTATTTATGATAAATTATACAACTCCTTGATTCGCCAAAAAGTCGATTATAAAATGGCGGTTAATCCAACTGAAGGGAAGGCCCTATTTGATGCTAGTTTACCTGATAGTGTGTTAATGCAAGTTGAATATAATGAACACTCTGGGATGATTAACCCTAGAAAAGTTATCAATTATTGCCAAAAAGGTGTTTTAAAAAAAGGTAATGACATTTGGTACAATCACAAAGTAACCAGTCTTTTACAAAAAGAAGGATATTACGAAATTGCCTTAGAAAATACCAAAACTGGCGAAAAACAAACGATCAAAAGCAAAAAAGTCGTTTCTGCTGCTGGGCCTTATACAGGGCAATTACTCAAGAACATTGCGCCTTATTTTGAGCAATTAATTAATCCGCAGCGCGTATTTTTAGCCTTTTTAAAAATAAAAAAAGCTCGTTTCGAAAGTTATACGCCTGAACAAAAAGAAAAAGTTTTTATTTCTTATCCTGTAATCAATTCTTCTAAAGGTACTCGGGCGGGTAGTTTCTTTTCGATGATTGAAAATGTGGATGAAATGGGTTTTCCTTTGATAAAAATTGGCGGTCATTTTCAACGCTCGCCTATTGAAGATCTAAATACCATTTGGAAACAAGAGCTATCAACCACTGAAATCGAATGGAGTTTGAATAGTACTTTGGGCTACTTCGATTTAATTAATGTACCTTTAACGGAGAAAGACTTGCAATTAGTAGAAGGCTACTCTTGCGTTTATTCTTTGACAAAAACGGAGGTGCCGTATGTGACCAATATTCCTACTGAAAGTAGCTCCCAAAAGAATCCAAATTTTGTTGTTTTAGGAGGTATGTCAGGAGTAGGTGCGAAAGGTGCAATGACTTATGGTTTAATTGCGGCAAATTCATTACTAAATAAAGAAGTGGCGGCGGCGGAATACCAAACTGTTAAAACTGCTTTAGGTTTTGAACGTTTAGTAGAGGATATAGCGTTAATAAAATAATTCTAATAAAATAAAGCAGATCAATCATCTGCGATAAAAAAGACGGATTAACAATCCGCATTACTAACACTAATGAAATTAACAGAACAAACAGATTTTTTAGAGGCGTATTGCGAAGGTGGTAGCGAAACAGGCTTACAGAATGGTTATAATTGGTTTAATGAAAACCTAACCCCGACGTTGCAAACCATCACCAAAGAAAATGCAGTAGACCCTCTCCTATTAGCGGATGCATGGCTCATCACGGGCGAAATACATGAACTGCTCAATGCTCCACAACAAGCCATTACCTGCTACAATCTAGCCATACATTTTCATCCAACTTTCGTCGATGGACATCAATGGGTCGCTTTAGTGCATGAACAAATGGGTGACTATGTTGCCGCTCTAAAGCATATTGAATTGGCGATAAAACACGCAGAAGATGGAGAAGATTTGATGGAAGATCGACAACGGATTCAAGATGCTATGGTTTATGACCAAGCGACTGATTATACCGATGATAATCTTTATTGGAAATATTCAGAGTTGCTTGCTGCTGCTGACCTAGACCCCGTTGTAAAGGCTATTCATCCGTTTAAAACGCAGGATGGAGATTTGTTAAGATGTTTGTATCGTGCCTTAGGTGCACAACAAGATAAAGCTAAAGGAGATAAGGTTTGGCAACGAATCTTGGCTATTGAACCTGATGCTACTTTAGAAGAAATTGATTTGTTTTATTGGGGGTAAGGTGTAAGTAAAAGTCTTTCCAGCACTGCAGTGCTGGAAAGACTAGAACCTCTTACTCTTCCGAAGAAAAACTAGATGCAGGCAATCCCGCCTTATTAAAAAGACTAGCCGCACTTCCATTCTTAAAAGCATATCGAACATGAATCGGCGCTTTTATTTTAGCATTGCTCACCAAAACAGTTGAGCCATCGATCACTGCTGTTGCTGACACAAATTTATTGTCGTCGCCTGCTATCTCAAATCCATTTAAAACATTGCTATTGGGGATCAACCCTGTTTCCGCCCCACTAAAACTTATTCTAATTTTATCACCTTCCACTTTCATTCCTTCATATAATGG
>CALDTJ010000176.1 GCA_937924145.1 uncultured Saprospiraceae bacterium | reverse complement strand
CGAGCAAATAATAAGTTCGGCATTTGGAGCTAGAGATTTTGTTCCAAGGCTAGGCATTTTTTTGAAGAATAGCCTAGCTATTGTTCAAAAAAATAACGACGCATTGGGGCAAAAGATCAGTTCCTAAATGACGTAGTTATTGTTTACTCGTTACTAAGTACTATTTTAAATTAACTTCTTTTTTTAGTATTTCGGTATAAGAATGTAATTCTACCGTATAATTGCCTTTGGCTAGACTGCTGCAATCTAATTCATAGATCGTATTTACTGGCAAATCTGCTACATTGTCAGAGATCACTTCTTTTCCATCTTTAGCTACAACTTTCACTTTCGTTAAATTCAAGCTAATCGTCTCAAAATCAATGTAATAAATTTCATTTTCTGCATCATAGAAGAACGACCATTCTGATTCTACAATCCCTTTAGGACTTAGATCATTGGAAGCCAATAGACGAGATGGAGTAGATTGTGCTACTAAAAAAGCAGAAAAAGCGAGGAAAAAACAAGCAGTAATGGCAGTCTTTAAATACGTCATTTTGTGTGAAACATTTGTGGTGTTCATGGAATGTAAGGTTTTGGAATGTAAGATAATTTTGGATATAATTTGTGTAATGTTTTATCAGGATTTCCCTGACAACTCGTATTAAACTGCTAATTCTGATTTTTATTTCGTTTGGACAATATTATTTTTACAGGATGACAAGATTTTTGTAGATTGTGCTATTGTACGACATTCAAAATAGGTCGTGTACTCAGATTTGGTCACCGAAAATGTAGGCGTGGCTCCTCTGCATACTGAAATCTGCTCACTGCAAATACTGTTCTACCACCTCAATAATATTCTTATACATTGGCTTTTTCTTTAAGAAATCGTTGGGTTGCATCCATTCAACCAGTTCGATATCTTCTTCAATTTCTGGTCGAATATCGCTTTCCGAGGTGGTCATTTTATACCAATAGGTTCTTTTGATTACTCTTTTTCCCTTTCTGTTTTTATAGGTATGATTTGTTTCTAGCAAAAAATCTCCTAAGTTGACTTCGTTTAAACCTGTTTCTTCCTGCACTTCTCTAATTGCAGCGGCTTTTTTAGTTTCTCCTTTATCAATTTTTCCTTTGGGCAAATCCCATGATCCCATGCGAAACATCGTCAAAATCTCTCCTTTTTCGTTTTCTACAACTCCTCCGCCTGCTTTTAGAATCTTATACAAACTCTCGAAGTCTTCAATCAATTGTTTGACGTCACTGTGATAGACAAAAATGGATTCCCAACGCTGGGTTTTTTCCAACATATCAATTGGATTCATTAAAGAACGAGCCTTTCCGTTGTACCTAATTAGCAAATTCTTTGTTGGATCTATCCTTTTTGCTTGTAATTCGTCATTTTGTATAAGGAATAATGGGGTCTCATTGATGAATATTTTATACATTTGCAAAAATTTTTGCTTAGCGAAATTTAAATGGTAGTTAAGCCTTTTGTTAGAAACGAAATAATAAGCTGATAATCAAATAGTTGAACACTGACCTCAACATTAAAATCTAGGTAAAAAAAGGAATGCTTTGGCTTTTAATTTTTCTTACCGAACTGCACATTTTGTTCCAACCAGTAGGCCCTTACCTGAAGATCATTTAAAATCATTTTGATGAATATAGCCGCTGAAGTTGCCAAAAGATTGCTGCAAATTAAAGCAATAAAATTAAGTCCACAAGACCCCTTCACTTGGGCGTCAGGTATTTTGTCTCCAATCTATTGTGATAATCGAATTGTCTTATCTCACCCAGAGGCTAGAAATTTTGTAAAAGAAGCTTTTGCGGACTGCACAAGAAAATTTCCCGCTTTTGATAAAATTGCTGGTGTAGCTACTGCTGGTATTCCCCATGGAGCCCTTCTAGCGGATGTTTTAGATATGCCTTTTATCTACGTACGTGATAAAGCGAAAGCCCATGGACGCCAAAATCAGATCGAAGGAGAATTGAAGCAAGGAGAACGCGTTTTAGTGATCGAAGATTTAATCTCGACAGGTGGAAGTTCTTTAAGAGCGATTGATGCTTTGGTCAAAGGAGGCGCAGAAGTAGTCGGTATTGCAGCTATTTTCACTTATGGTTTTGATAAAGCAAAAGTAGCTTTTGAAAAGGCAGGGTATCAGCTTGAAACCTTGTCAAACTATGATATTTTAATAAATGAGGCGTTAAAAACGAACTTTATTGCAGAAACCGACGTACAATTGCTGAAAAATTGGCGAGAAAAAGTCAATAAAGGAAATTAAATATCCTCTCTTATTAGCAATTAAATTTGCTCCCATCACCTATCCAATTCACTTTACTAAAAGTGATTGAACAAACAATTAGCTGTAATTTTAAATAATTGCCACAATCGTATTAATTATTTTATAATATATATTACTTTTGTGCTTCTTTTAGAATACCTAGTTGTTCTCAAGAACAATAACTGACATTTAAAACTAAAGCTCACTATATTTTAATACTAAACCAGCTTTAGTCATAAAACTGATTACAAAACCACACTTGATGAAAGTCATTACTGCTAAATCAGAAAAGTTTTTAAAGAAATATTTGAATAATGCCTCTCCTACTGGCTTTGAGGCACCTGGTCAAAAATTATGGTTAGAATACATCAAACCATATATTGACGACTGGAAAATAGATAATTACGGTACTGTTTACGGTATTATTAATCCCGATAAGGAATACACCGTAGTGATTGAAGGACATGCAGATGAGATTTCTTGGTTCGTTCACCATATTTCTGACGATGGTTTCATTAGTGTAATGAGAAACGGAGGTTCTGATCAAATGATTGCCCCTTCCAAGCGGGTGGATATTCATACTAAAAAAGGCTATGTAAAAGGTGTTTTTGGATGGCCTGCTATTCATACTAGAAAAGGCAAAGATGCTAATCTAGCACCAACTGTAGAAAATATATTTATCGACGTAGGAGCAGAAGATAAAGAGGAGGTAGAAAAAATGGGTATTCATGTAGGCTGTGTGATTACTTACGAAGATGAAATGACCGTTTTGAATAAGAAATATTACGTTGGTAAAGCACTTGATAATAAAATGGGTGGTTTCTGTATAGCGGAAGTAGCTCGTTTGATAAAGGAAAATAAAATTGATTTACCTTACCGTCTTTGTATCGTCAATTCTGTACAAGAAGAGATTGGACTAAGAGGCGCACAAATGATCGCAGATACTATCAAGCCTGATGTAGCGATTATTACCGATGTGACGCATGATACGCATACGCCTTTGGTAAGTGTCAAAAAACATGGTGACGTAAAAGCAGGTAGTGGTCCTTCTGTGACGTATGCACCGGCTGTTCATAATAAGTTATTGTCTTTAATTACGGATACTGCTGCAAAACACAAGATTGATATCCAAAGAGAAGTTGCTTCTAGAAGTACAGGAACGGATACAGATGCTTTTGCTTACTCTAATGGTGGTGTGCCTTCTGCCTTGATCTCTTTACCTTTGCGGTACATGCATACAACAGTAGAAATGGCGCATAAAAAAGATGTAGAGGGAGTGATTAAGTTGATTTATGAGACTTTACAGAATATTGAAAAAAATCATAATTTTAAATATTTTTAGAACGCAATAACGAATCAATAAGAAAGGTGCATTACTTTGAGAAGTGATGCACCTTTCTTTGTTAATAACATAGCTGCTAGCCCTTCGAGGGCTGGCAGCTAGTTTATTAAGCCCTACCTCGAAACCATTTTACTCCCCAAATCAATCCTAAAACAATTGGCAGAAGCATAGAAATGCTAGTCAACATCGATTTTACACTAGTGACTTGGGCAGCACTATCCACCATCTCAACAGTTAAATTAGGATAGGTTTCCAATAAATTTAAAGTATTGGTATTTTCTATAAAATCAACGATCATTAACAAAATTGGGACAAGGGAAAGATACAGCCATTTGGAATCTGGACTAGTTATTTTTTTCAAAAAATAGGCGGAAAGGAGTATAAAAAGAATTCCATAAGCAAATGGGAAAATCATGTCAACCACTCCTGTAGTAAACGCATGAATTGCTCTACCCTCTTCTTTAATTTTACCAAAAAAGTCATTGATTTCTGCTAAATCATAATTTTCTCTGACATCGATCAAGGGGGTCTTTTCTCCTGCAATGGCACTCATTTTAGCTTCGCCATTTTGAAATAGATAAATACAAAATACAAAAGCCAAAAAGGCAGGTAGGATAAACTTCCAATTGGAAGTTTTCGCTAGTAAGTTGGGCATGTTTTTCGTTTTGTTTTAGATTAATCTCGTCCGCTTCTAAAAGATTAGAATATGTCTTTGACTGCTAATTCGAACCCTTTCAAGGTTTTACTTTTTATAATATCTCCCTCCATGTAAGGCCTGCTACCAATATATTCCATAGAATTATCCAATGAATAAATAATAATCGTTTCTCTTTCAGGATCAATTAACCAATATTCAGGGATTTTTGCCGCTAAGTATAATTCAAACTTATCTTTCATCTCCCTTTTAGTATTCCCTGGAGATAAGATCTCAACGACCAAATCAGGCGAACCATTACAGCCTTGAACATCTAGTATGCTTTCATTACACACTACGGTAATATCTGGCTGAACAACCGTATCTACTTTTCCTTTCACAGCCGAAATTGGTAAGCGAACATCAAACGGGGCATGAAAAACTTGGCATTTGGTTTTTCTTACAAAAGTTTTAAATTCATAGAAAATATCACCAGAAATGCGTTGATGTTTTAAATTAGGTGCAGGAGACATTTCAAAAATACAACCTCTTATTAATTCAACTCTTTCTTTAAATCGCCAAGTCAAATAATCTGCATAGGAGTACCTTTTTGTCAAATCTAATTCACTGATATCTTTAACCATAATCTCAAGCTATATTTAATAATCTTTGTTAAACAAAGATAATCAAAAAATTCTAACCATCTCAATGATCTGTATCATATCATTTTCAACGTTATCAAAGTGGATTAAACCTCCGTGTTACACCCAATCAACCCCTTTTCTCAACAAAGCCAAGGTCTCCTTTTCCCGACTCCCCTCCTCCGTCTGGTGATTATAAACCCAGTTCGCCATAGGTGGTAAGCTCATCAAAATAGACTCCGTCCGACCATCTGTATCCAATCCAAATTTAGTCCCTCGATCCCAAACCAAATTGAATTCTACGTATCGCCCTCGACGAATATATTGCCAGTTTTTCTCTTGATCGCCATAGGGAAGGTGTCGATTTTTTTCAGCTAAATGTAAATATATTGGGCAAAAAGCA
>CALDTJ010000175.1 GCA_937924145.1 uncultured Saprospiraceae bacterium | reverse complement strand
CTTGCTTTCTTCTTACTCAAGTCTCTAACGTGAGAACAAGCAAGCGCCTTTCCTTCGTATTCTAAATAGTTGGAGGAGATAGAAACGGGGATTGGCTGACCAGATTTGGTATAGTAGGTCGTTTCTACATCTATGTGTTTATCGGTTTTGAAACGCTCCCAAACCGCAGGCCAGTTTTCTTTTGGAAAATCGCCAGAAATAGAGAAAGGATCTATCTCATAAATCTCGTTATCCTCATATCCTAAGATTTCTTGCGCTCGATTATTGACATATTCAAAACTGCCATCCTCTCTTACCCAAAAAATCATTTCGGTAGAATTGTCTACTGCAAATTGGGTCAATTGCCAGCTTTGTTCTTGCTCTTTTTGATCAGATAAATCCTTTAAAAAGATACAGTTGAAGGACTTGCCTTGATACCGAATAAAATTTAGCGATATCCAAACAGGAAAGGACTCGCCACCACTTTTGGTATGAGTTGCCTCAAGCTCCATCATTCCTCTATCCGCTAAATCTGACCAATGCTCCGCATAACTTTGAGGGGTATACTCAGGCACAATATCAAAAATAGTTTTGGTTTGAAATTCGCTAGCAGAATCGTAATCGTAGGTCAATGCCGCAGATTGGTTGGCGTATAAGATGGTGCCTTTTTCATCTATCCAGAGTACACATTCTTGGGCATAGTCCATACAGAACTGTGCGAGATACATTTCCTCCGTTCTACCAGAAAGATTCGATAAATCCTGAATCGTTCCGTATATCTTGATGGTTCTATCTTCTAAAAATAGGGGTCGAGCCGTAAAGGTAATTTGCGATAGGCCGTGATTTTCTCTTTGTTTTAAGCTTAACTCTAGTTTGAAAGATTCCCCCGTTTTAATTGCATGTGTAAAATTGGCAACTAACTGTTCCGAAGATTGCGCATCCAACATATTGCCTACAAAAGCTTGGATGGTATCAATATCTAATTCAAATTTCTCAGGTAGATTGAAAAGCTTATTAAATTGGGGAGTAAAGAAAAACTCTTTACGAACCAAATCCCATTCCCAAGCAGCCACTCTCGATATTTCCGAGGCGATATTCAGCAAATCCTCAAAGCGGCTTGAAGTAATCAAATCCTCTACAATTCCACAGGCATAAGAAACTTCATCCACCTCTAATAATTCCCAGCGAACTTTTACTGGAAATAGTTCATCTGTAGCGGTCAAATGCTCGGCCTCAAGTACAACTTGCTTTTCTTTGTTTAGTTGTTTCCACAACTTCCGCCAAGCCATTATGCTCAAATGTGGGTTGATTTCAAAAATCATTTTTTCCAAACATTCCCCTTCTTCAAATCCTAATTGCTCCGCAAAGGTCGTATTTACTCCTTGCACGATGCCCTTGTCATTGAGGAAAATCGCCCCACGTTGGCTGATTTCTAGCGCATCAATATAAACAGCTAAAGATTTATTAATATTTACTGGAGAATTTGGCATTAATCCATTTTAGTGGTAAAGAAACACTCTTTTGTCTAAATCATTTCAGTCAAATCTGCCTGTAACGGACCAATTTTGACAATGACAATTGGCAAAGAGAATTTTTTTCTTTAATGGAAGCTCTTTAAAATAAAATACTTTTAATAAGGCGGGTAAGATAGAGAGAATAGTTGTGAAAGACTATAAAAATGGAATAAAATACGCCTTTTTTGATGAAATATAATCAAAATCAATCTAATGTCAAAGATTTCATTTTTGATTGAACATCTTTTATAGTCGTCCGTTTTTGAGAAAATACGACTCTTAAATACCCAGAAAAATATAATTTACAATATACACCTATAAGTGGTACAAAGAACTAATTGAGTCAATAGATTAATTAGGGTATAGTTTTGAAGTCTCGACTTTGTCGAGGCTTTTTTTATGAAATTAAATACGTGTTGGACAGGTGATCCTAACCATCTGCTAAATAAATATTAGGCTTTAAAACAAATCTCCCCGCTGCATTCAAAGTGACTTCCCCTAAACTTGCTTGGTCGTGACTAGTGGTCACACTCACCTGTGGGTCAATCCCGTTGCCATTCACTTGGTCATGATTACTCATGTGGTAGAAATCGACCATGGCGAACGATGAGTCCTATAAATTTGGTCTAACATCCTTTCACTTATAAAATGTTGTGAGGCAGTTCTTTAAAACCACCATTGCCAGAAAGAAATTTGGCACTAATGCTTGGTTTTGTCCTAAAAATTTAGTTGTTTTCGGTTTTTCAGCAATTTCAACCTTTTCTGCATGAAAAAAAGACCATCTTTTCTATTTTTTGCACTGCTGTTCTTGTCAGGATGCCTGTACTTTATAAGCTGCAAGCCGAATACACCCTTCTCAGGAACCTCTGTTAAAGTCGACCTTCAGCAAACGGGAGCGCCCATTGAGAAATACATCTACGGCCAGTTCATCGAACATTTGGGCCGATGCATTTATGGAGGCATCTGGGCTGAAATGCTATTGGACCGGAAATTCTATTACTCCGTTACTGATGATTATGCTCCTTGGGCGATGACCTCTGAAAACTTTTGGGGCGATGGCTCTCTGCTGGAATATCCCTATCTTGCCGGGTCACCCTGGCAGGTCATCGGGCTAGCTGGAAGCCTGAGTATGGACAAACTGACTCCCTATGTTGGCGAGCAAACTCCAGTTGTTACGGTTAAAAGCCAGAGAGCGGGCGTCAGGCAAAATGAGCTGAGTGTAGTGGCTGGCCAAAAGTACGTTGGCAGGATTGTCCTAGCTGGCGAGGAATCTGTGCTGCCAGTTTCTGTCCAGTTAAAATCGGCAGGAGGGCAAGTGGAAACAGTAACCATCAACAGCCTTACTTCCGATTTTCAAACTTATCCCTTTGAACTGACGGCTTCTTTTACCAGCGATAGCACTTCCCTAGAAATATTCAGCGAAGGAGCTGGCAGTTTCCGTATCGGCACGATTTCGCTGATGCCAGCAGACAATATTAAAGGTTGGCGGAAGGACGTTATAGGTTTGCTTAAAGAATTGAATTCGCCGATATACCGCTGGCCGGGTGGCAACTTCGTCAGCGGCTACAACTGGCGTGACGGAATCGGGAAACGGGATAAAAGACCACCTCGGAAGAACCCTGCCTGGAAAGGCATTGAACACAATGATGTAGGCATACATGAGTATATGGAGTTGATGGAACTGATTAATGCAGAGCCATTTATTGCCGTCAATACCGGCTTGGGCACCGTAGAGGAAGTTTCCGAAGAGATTGAGTACTGCAACGGCGCCGCTGATACCAAAATGGGGAAATTACGGGCTGCCAACGGTCATCCCAAGCCTTATGGAGTGAAATGGTGGGCTGTCGGTAATGAAATGTATGGCAATTGGCAACTCGGCCATATGCCCCTGTCGGAATACGTGAAAAAGCACAACAAGATGGCCGAAGCCATCCGAGAAGTTGATGCAGAAGCTGGCCTGATTGCTGTAGGTCACGTCGGAGAGTGGAGCGCTACTATGCTCGGTAGTTCTTCCAATCACATGGATTTGCTGAGCGAGCATATTTACGCAACCGGTTCCGAAGACCCGACAGAACACATCGGTCTGTTGAGCGGCTTAATCAGAAGTGTAGCGGAAGCTCACCGCAAATATCGGGATTCAATTCCGGGCCTTGCACAAAAAGACATTCGCATTGCCATGGACGAATGGAACTATTGGTATGGAGATTATATTTACGGCGAATTGGGGGTTCGGTATTATCACCAAGACGCTCTCGGAATAGCCAAAGGTTTGCATGAGTACTTCCGTAATAGCGATCTTTTTTTTATGGCCAATTACGCCCAGACCGTCAATGTAATCGGATGCATAAAAACGACACCGACCACTGCGGGTTTTGCGACCACAGGGCTGCCACTAAAACTGTATCGCCAGCATTTTGGGAGCATCCCCGTAAAGGCGATTGCCGATTCGACCCATCTCGATATTGTGGCTGCCATGAATTCAGACCAGACCTATTTGACCTTAGCCATCATCAACACGAAAGCTGAAAAACAGGAAGTAGCCTTTGATTTTGGGAACAGTCGCATCGAAAATGCTGGAAAACAATGGCTCATCCAGCATGATGACCTGATGGCCTATAACGATCCGGACAAACAACCCGCTGTAAAGATCGAAGAGTCGGACATTCTCCTGAAGGACTACCAGGTAGAAGTGTACCCATACGCCATCCATTTAATCCGGCTTGGCATCAATGAGGTTAATTGAAATGCATTCCTGTGATTGCTTTAAAAGATTCCATTGCTGAGACTTGGCTGGATTGTTTTGAAAATTTACAGGAATACAAATCTTGAGACTTTTCAGGATAGAAAAGCAGTACGACCTATAGCCCCTTTGTGCATTGCCAGTTCCCCCTTTGAAGGGAGAATTTTTAGTGTCCTCAGCCTTCTTGTTGCTTCAATTGTTTGGGGCTGGTTACCATACTTATCCAGTAATGTAGTGCCAAAAAAAGATTCGATTTTTCAAAGTTCGATTTATAGGCGTTCAGACCGTTTTATGTCACTTTTGAAACATCTGGCTCGCAAGCGATTTTACTTTAAGGAGCAGTTTCGCAAAAAAGATATTCAGTTTCTATGCAAGCGGCTAGGTGTTTTGCCATTTGCTTTTACGATTAAACAGTATCGACAGACTACTTATACTCGTCACCGAAACATCATTCTAAAATATTTTGCCTTCAAAGGTTATCAACCCAGCACGCATGATAGAAAATTGACCAAGGCCATTGAATCACAAATCTATACTTGGGAAAATAACGAGCGTATTTTCAAATTTATCTTGGAATGGCTAGAGTTTAGAAAAATCGAATTACCCACCTATCATAATCTACAATCAGTTATTACCCTTGCCATTCGAGACCGCAATAAGAAAATTCGACATCGTTTTAACCTATTACTAGGCGATTACCATCGTCAGGCTTTGGATATACTAATGGAAAAACAAACACATGATGGCAATGAAGAGTACCTGCTAACCAGCCTTCAAAGCCTTAGTCCTTCAGACTCCCCTAAACAGATTAGAGCCAACATGGAGAAATTTCAAATCATCCTTGATTTATTCAAAGCAGTTCGCTTGCTAATGCGACAAATGAATTTTAGCGATAATGCTATCCATTATTTTGGTGAGTTTGTTACCGCCTCTGAAGCTTACAATCTAAACCGTCGAGCAGATAAATATTTATATCTTGCCTGTTTTTGTATTTATCAACGCTATATTTTTGAAGATTGGATGGTGCGTACTTTTTTAACCGCCTGTAAATCTGCTGTCAATCGAGCATCTAGGAAAGAGAAATTTGATACCTTTTATAACTATATGCATCAGAAAATGCCTTTCAAAACTAATAATTATGGATTGAACAACCATAGAGTCAACCCGTTTTAGAAAAGTCTTATCAAAAGGTAGTCGCTATCTATTTTAGAAAGTCGCTGCCAAAATATTACATTAACCATAAAAAAATTAGACTATGCAAATTGTTATTGAACCTGTAGATGTAGACGTTACTAACGGACTAGAAGAATACATTAAAGAGCGATTAAATAAATTTTTTGGTAAACAGTCCTATATCACAGGCATTGATGTGTATGTCAAGAACAAAGAAGAAAAAGCAGAAGACGAATGTGTCGTAGAGGCGAAAGTGTATTTACCTGGACCTGAATTATACGCTGAATCAGCTGCTAGTTCTTATCATCACGCGCTAAACGAGACGATTGATAAACTACGCCGACAATTAGATAAATATAAGGAAATTCAATTCGCACATCGCTCGTAATAATTCGATGTGTCTATTTAATAAATCAAAAAGTAATGATATGAAATATGAATATGCAAAACACGAAATAGAGTATATCCGAAAATTTGAAGAACTAGGCTACACAGCTAGTTATAAAACGGAGGATGGCAGGATTCAAAATTTAGAAAATAAAAAATGGTATAAGCCAGAAGATATAAACTTAGTGGAAGAGTTCCGTTTTGAAGGCATGAGTGATCCATCTGATATGTCTATTTTGTACATCATCGAGGCAAAAGATGGCACCAAAGGAACAGTACTTTCTGCTTACGGGCCACAGGCTGATGGAAATCTAGCTTGGTTTCTTAAAAAAGTGCCCGAAGAAAACATGGGGAAATTTGATAAGCAGAAATTCACGGCAGAGCTTACAGAGCATCGTTTTCTGTAGGCGTCGTAGAAGGAGGTGCTTTGCAAGCACCTCCTTCTTTCCTTTAAGTTTTACCTTTACTAAGTTCTAACCCGCAATTAAAATAGCCTGCCCGTATGGGGCGCCTCTAAAAACTTCGTACACGCCTTATTATCATTCATCTTTTACTTACCCTTTTGATTAAAGGTCATTCTTGGAGCGGTGGATGTATCATTGTTATTGACTGTTTCTGCAATTTTCAGCGTTTCTTGCTGCTTTTCTAATTTAATCTCTGTTCCGCTCTCCTCTAAAGCAGTCCATTTTTTAAAATCTTGGCTTTCCTCTGATGTATTCAAAGTAATTGATTCTATTTGTTTTTTGTCCTTAGGTATAGGAGATAATTTGACCAATTGCTCAATTGATTTATTATCTTTTTCTTTAGCTAAAGAATTATTTTCGTTATTTTTCATTATTGTCTTTTTTGTTGAAATGTGAATTTATTTTATTATTTCGAATCTTCGACTGTATCTGCCACAATTGCTTTTTTGATGTTATTAATCGACCGTCCCCATTTTTTATAAACTTCAACGAAAAATTGGTAATTATCTTTTTCATAATAGTTGTGGTGCTGGAGATGCGTACCTATTGCACTGACAATTACAAATTTTATTTTTTAGAATCATTTGGGAAATATATATAATACTATGTAAAAATATTTTACTCATTCAAAATTTTCTAATTATTTAAAACTCAAATAAAAAATCACTTTGAAAAATGTTCCTATAGTCGTATTTTTTTGCATAGCAATTAATTCTACTTTTTTACAAAAATCAAACCCGAATAAGCAGGCAGATTAATACCAACTTGTCGGTCTCCATTAGCAATTATATCGTGGACTTCAAAAGCTCCAAATTCCTCAGTATATCCCTTCCAATCACTATT
>CALDTJ010000174.1 GCA_937924145.1 uncultured Saprospiraceae bacterium | reverse complement strand
TCGTTATCTAGATTATATTTTGCTTTAATACTCATAAAAGAAAAACAGGAGGATCGCAGAAATGTTGAAAATTATTAGACCTTTATTCTGAAATGAAATACCTGCCAGCCCTCGAAGGGCTGGCAGGTATTGGCTATGTAAAAAAACTTAGAATAAACATCATTGTAGAATAAAAAATCCCCCTGCCGATACATTTACCAGCAGAGGAACACTTTCTAATCCATCGAAGATTTTATATGTTTTTCTGATTACTCAATTGCTCTTAGTTATTATCTGTTTCCTCATCATCTCCTTTACAACTTTCTTTTAGAGCTGCTACATCTTCGTCACTTGTCACAGTAGCAGTGGTACCATCAGCTAATTCTACATCATAAGGGTAAGCCAAAGATGGTCTTTCTGTATTATCAGGGTTCGCTTCTTTGAAAGCTTTTTTTGCAGCCTTCGCTTCTGATTTGTCAGCAACTGTAGCAGAAGTACCATCAGGGAAGTTAATTGTCAATGGGAAAACTGGCTTGAAACATCTTTTTCCTCGACCTCCTCTATTATCACCACAAGTTTCTTTTAGAGCTGTTAAATCTTCTTCTGTAGTAATAGTTAAAACAGAGCTATCTTTTAACATAACATCAAAAGGCATAGCAATAGATGGTCTTTCTGTTGCATCAGGATTAGCTTCTTTAAAGGCTTTTTTTGCAGCTTTTGCGGCATCTTTATCAGCTACTGTCGCAGCTGATCCATCAGGAAAATTGATAGTGATTGGAAATACTGGAGTAAAACACTTGCCACCTTTTTTGCCTTTACCGCCTCTTTTTCCTTTCTTTCCTTTCCTACCTTCTTGATCTGATTGCTGAGTAAAGTTTTCGGTAGTGATTTCTTCTAGATTTTCTTTTTGACAAGAAGTCATTACAAAAACAAGTGCTAATGCTACAAGGGAACTAAATTTGAAAATTCTGTTTAACATGATTTTTAATTATTTTAATTTTTAATAAATCGGGAGAAATGAAAAGTCGGTGATTTCTTATTTTAAAATTAATTGTTAAATGCTGTTTCTTTTACTTTTCATTTCATCACTTACACTCCAATAAGTCCTAGCTTTTCTCTTTGTACTCAAAAAAAATAAAAAATTTTAAAAAAATATTTTTCGTGTATCAATTGGCAGATTGTTGTCGTTCTTTCCCATAGAAAAATTGTAACTTACATGCGATTTTTAATTTTGCATAATCAACTGTAAATGAGTGATATATTACTTTGGAAACAACTGAAAGATGGGAATAAGTCCGCATTGGAGCGCATTTATTCTACCTATATTTCTAGTTTATTAAGATATGGAAGAAAATTTTCTAGAAACGATCAAGTCATAGAAGATTGTATTCAAGACCTCTTTATAGAGCTTTGGAAAAACCGAGCTGGCTTGGGTATGACCGATTCTATTCAACGCTATCTATTGGTAGCCTTGAGAAGAAAAGTCATTCGTCAATTAGATAAGTCGAAAAAATGGGTATCTGATACAGAACCAACAGAGTTAGACTTTGAGGCAGAAATAGCGGTAGATCAGAAATTAATAGAAATGGAAATATCCTCTGAGCGAGCACAACAGGTTAAAGCTGCGATGGGAAATTTAAGTAAAAGGCAAAAAGAAGTAATCTACTTAAAATATGTGTCTGGCCTAGATTATGAGGACATCGGAGAAATCATGGACTTAAATTATCAGTCCGTTCGGAATTTGGTTTCTAATGCTTTGAAGAAACTGAAAGGCACTTTATTACCGCTCGTCTTAGTACTCATGCAATTGGAAAAAATTGGGTTTTAAAAATATTTTCAAAAAAATGAGTACAAACGGATAATACTCGCCTTATATAGATGAATGACAAAAAATAAAATCAAAAAATGAAGTATTCATTCTATATGAAATCAATTCTTTTTACAGCATTATATCTCTCAATGATTGTAATAATGAGTGGTTGTGCTAAAGAAAATCAGGAAAATTTAACCGTAGAAGAATTAACGATTGATACCGAGTTACAACCTTATTTTGAAAGATTTGTAGCAGAAGGAGCAGTCAGAGGTATGACAATAGATTTAGTAGAAAAACGAATTGAAGGTTTTCTAATTGATATTGAAGAGACAGATGTGGCAGGGCAATGTTCTTATAGCGCAACTTCGACTAGAAAAGTAAATATTGATATAAATTATTGGAATAGCGCAACGGATTTAGAAAAAGAATTTGTTGTTTTTCACGAATTAGGTCATTGTTATTTAGAAAGATCGCATTCAGATGCCCAAGAAAATAGAAATTGTACCAGTATCATGCACAGTGGAACAAGTGGTTGCCGATTTAGATACAATGCAACTTCTAGAAGTGAATATCTCGATGAACTTTTTTAAAAAAGATGCAATAATAAAAAACTAGTAAACCACCAGTAATGGAAAAAAAATATACAAACTACGATGAAATTGACTTTGCAGAAGAACCCTCCTTCATTCGGTGGGTACAAGGCAAAGACCAGAAAGCCACTGCTTTTTGGAATAAGTGGATAGGAAAGCATCCCGAAAAATCAGCAGCTATTAAAGCGGCTAAAGTTTTGGTACAAGCCATTAATATTAAAGAAGAAGAACCTTCTGAGGCACGTATTAAGAATCTTTGGGATAAAATTGATGCAGAGACAAAAAACGATGCAAAAGAAACGGCAGTTGTGCGATCTATTGGAAGACGTAGGTGGATGAGTATTGCAGCAGCGGCATGTATAGGGTTAGTCGCTTTTTTCGCGCTCTATAATCCAACAACGACGGTTTCGATTGGTAACGGTGAACATTTGGCGTATACCTTGCCTGATAATTCAAAAGTAGAATTAAATGCAGATTCTAAGCTTACGTTTAAAGCAGGCGATTTTGATGGAGATAGAATCGTTAATTTAGAAGGAGAGGCATTTTTTGAAGTAGAAAAAGGACAATCTTTTAAAGTAATTACTCCTAACGGTATGATTGAAGTATTAGGCACCAGTTTTAATGTGAATGCACGGAACGGAGGTTTAGCAGTTGATTGTCGAACAGGGAAGGTGCTAGTGACCGCTAAAGGAAGTGAGCAAACTTTAACTAAAGGATTAGGGACAAAGTTAAATGCAAATAAATCAGCTTTAGAAACTGCTTATGAAACGGATATTGATAGACAAATAGGTTGGAGAAATGGAGAATTCTATTTAGAAATGATTCCATTTACCCAAGCAATCGAAGAATTAGAAAGACAGTTTGCTATAAAAATTGAGTGTGATTCAAGCTTGAAAAATAAAGTTGGAAGTTATTCCTTCAGAACGGATGATTTAAAACAAGCAATGCAAAATGTGTCGTTCCCATTAAACGCAGATTTCGAAATAAATGGTGAAAATGTAACGATTAAAGCTAAGTAAAAATGTAACACAACTTTCTAAGTTGTGTACTAAAATCTATCGAAGTATCAAAGTATGAGGCAATTCCTTACTACATTCCTTTTAGTATGTTTGAGTATTGGAGCGTTCTGTCAGTCAGCCGCCTTGGAGATTAATGAGTCATTTAAAGAAACGCCGATGCTCGAAGTTTTTGAATTACTCAAAGAAAAATACCAACTAAAAGTCGCTTATGATTATGAATCTATCAAAGATATACACATTACGAAAAATATCCGTTCAAAAGATTTAGATAGTGTTTTAACTTCCCTTTTTACAAACACCAATTTAGAATTTCAACTAACCGAAGATAATCGAGTACTGGTCCGAAAATTAGAAAGTCCAGAACTTACGGAAGCCCAACCTAAAGTATACCAATATAAATTTACAGGCAAAATTACAGATACTAATAGTCAAACGCCCTTGGCTTTTGCAACTGTTTTTTGTCCATTAACTAATGAAGGCTGTTCAACTGATGAAAATGGTAATTTCTCTTTAACGGTTAATACCACGGAATCCGAAGGAACTATTTCTGTACAATATTTAGGATATATCCCAAGAAAATTTTCTTGGAAAAAAGGAGAGCAATTAACTGATTTAGAAATTACCTTACAAACGAAATCCTTGGATTTTGCAGAGGTGACAATTTTAGAAAAGTTGCCAACAATTAATACCAACCAAGCCGATGGTTCGACGGTGTTAAATGCTAGTCAACTAAGTAAGTTGCCTTCTTTTGGGGGTGGCAATGATGTCTTTAGAGGATTACAATTATTGCCAGGTATTTCAGCCTCTGATGACCTATCTTCTGAATTGAAAATCAGAGGGAGTAATGGAGATGAGAATATGATCATATTGGATGGGATTACACTTTATAAAGTAGATCATTTTTATGGGGTCTTTAGTGCGATTAACCCTAGTATTATCAATCAAGTAAAAGTTTTTAAAAATGCATTTCCCGTTGAATATGGAGGACGGACAGCAGGAGTTATTGATTTAGCGACACATGCTGTTGATGAACCGAAGATTAGTGGAGGGTTGCAAGCTGATTTATTAACGACAAGTGCGCACATAGCGTTGCCAATTAATGATAAAATGGGCTTACTTGTTGGTGGTAGAATTACTAATAAGAATGTAGCAGATACAGATTTATTTGATTTGATAGAAACGAGTGAAACGCAAACAAGTAGAAATAATAATGAAGCTATTTTGACTCAGCGGAATCCAAACTTTAAACTCTACGATTTTAATGCGAAGTGGATTTGGCAGATAGGAAAGCAGTCGAATCTTTCGGCGAGTTATTTTAAGGGATATGATGAGTTGAAGGCTGATTATGAATACCAATTCGACACTAAAAATAATCGAGGAGAAAGGAGAGACGATATTAAAAATATAGAGACGCTGGAAGAATATGCTATGTGGAATAATCAGGGAGCGAGTTTACAATTGAATCATCAGTGGAATCAAAAGATGAATACCAATGTTAATTTAGCTTATTCTTCTTATAATGATAATCAAACGATTAACTCCACTTTAGTTCGAGAAATAAGTAGAAGACCTCCAAACCCTAAGCCTGGGATGCCACCAAACAATACAGAAAATATAAGGATAGATACTGCGTATGTATTGAATAATAAATTTGGTAATGCTATCAAAGGTGCAGAGTTAAATATAAAAAACGGATGGGCTATTGACGATAAACAACAATTGACTTTTGGTTATCATTTAATAAAAAATGAAGTTGATTTTGCTTTGGATATAGATAAGATTAGGTCAATTAGTAAAAGTGAGGAGGCGACCCAACATTCGGCGTATGTTCAGTATAATTTACGACAATTTAAAAAATTAAATGTTGGTCTAGGTTTGAGAAATACTTATTATTCTCTTACGAATAAAAATTACTTATCGCCAAGGGTAAATCTGTCTTATAAAGCAAATGATAATTTGTTATTCAAAGCAGCTTGCAGTCAATATTATCAATTTTTAAGGACAAATACTAGGGAAGATCGCTTTGGCAAAACTTATGATTTTTGGGTGTTGAGTAACGATAATCGGAATGAATTTCCAGTTGCCTCTTCCAAACAATGCATGTTGGGTTTTAATCTTAAGAACGATGGTTTTGAGTTAGATGTAGAGGCTTATTATAAGACGCTTGCAGGGGTGACTGAATTGGCACCTACTGCCAATGGTTTTACTACGGGAGAAGTATCAACTTCGTCCAACCAGCAATTTAATTTTTATAATGGAACGGGAGAAACGAAAGGTATTGATGTTTTATTAAAGAAAAGTGCAGGGAAATATACAGGATGGCTGTCTTATACCCTAAGTAAAATGACCCACAGTTTTCCTGAAATAGATAAAGGTAATCCATTTCCTTCCCAAGATGATCGACGGCATCAACTCAAGTTAGTCAATCAATATCGTTTTAAAAAGTTTGACTTGGCAGCTACTTATATTTTTAGTTCTGGACGATCTTATACTGATTTAGCTAAAATCGAAGGACAGAAAGATAGAGATAAATTAAGTGCAGAAGATAGAATTTCGTATTTAAAAGATTATGCTAGGTTAGATATTTCAGCAGGGTATAATTTTGACATTGGAAGTGCTAAAGCAAGATTCGGTGCCTCTGTTTTTAATGTAATGAATCGAAGAAATGTAAAGTACAAACAATATGTCCGTTCCGTACCTAATGAAAGAGGAGCTGACAGACGCTTAGTCAATCAAATTACTGGTATAGAGTGGTTGATGTTGGGCATTACGCCGAATATTAGTTTTTCGATAGATTTTTAGGGTATCATTGTTCAGTCTTTCGGGGTTGTGTAGAAAGTCAAAATATGTAAAATATTCGAATATTTTACATATTTAAAATCATAATAATCAACGATAAATATTTTATTAAAAATAATAATTTATTGATAAAATCGACTTTTTACACAACCCCGGAAAGACTAAGGTATTCACAACTTTGCCGCAACAACAATCGCCTCCTTCATGTGATTAACCTCTCCATTCAAATTTAAATATTCAATCCAAAGGACATAAATACCAGCATTCGCTTTTTGCCCATCTGCAGTTATTCCTTCCCATTTAAAAGAACCAGAAGAGGATAATAATTCATTTTGTGCAATCCTATCAATTAATCGACCAGCGGCATCGAAAATATGAATGGTAGCAGAATACCCTGCATTTTCAGTAGCGTAATTGATTTGTAAAATATCTTCAAAGCCATCGCCATCAGGTGAAATTCTATTTCCAGAAAGCGAAAAAATGCTAGTTGGGTCTGCTCTAATTTCTGTGTTCTGAGAATTTTGATAAGTAGGCGTGGCGTAGCCGGCATCGACACCCGCAGAGTTCCAATTCCCTCCATCCTGTGTTGGCAAATCAGGGTTAACTCTTTCTAAAGAGACCCCATTTTTATCGTTTAATAATGCATTGTGATAATCAGCGGTATAATCGAATTCGTCGATAAAAATAGTTGCTGTCCCCTCATTTCTATACAATAAAATATTCCCATCTTTATCCGGAAAAGTAGGTAAATCTTGCATTAGTAATACATTAGGATTTTCTACAGTATACCTTCGTTGAATGTCAGCAGGGCTTTCGGTCAGTACTACAAAGCTTTTTGGAAATAATAATTTTTCAAGAACAATCGGTTTAAATTGAGGATTTTCTAATGCTTGATTTGCTAGAAATAAGCCGTTGAGATCAATTACTTTTTCAGAGCGATTGTATAGCTCGAGAAAATCTACCCCACCTGTTTCAGGGTTGAATAAAACTTCATTAATAATTACATCATTTGCATCAGCAAAAACAGGTAAGGCTATTGGGTAAGTCAGTTGACCATCAATTGGGTTGCCGATACAGTCACTAAAAGTGGCTGCCAACGAAATCGTTTCTACTTGATTTTCTACTAACGGATTTTGTAATTCTAAGATAACCGTTTTAAAATTATTTTCTATTAAAGAAAGGTTGGTCACTACATTATTTGTCACAGAGAAATTTGATGTTTCGGTTAAGTCAGCCTCATTAATCGTTTTATTAAAGGATACTTTAACTTGAGTCGCAGTAATGGGGTAAGCATCAATTATATTTAGCGTAGAAGAGGTCGTAGATAGATTAATAACTGCATTTTCATTCCCTGGTGTTCCACCCAAAAAAGAAGTGGAACCTTGCCAGTTTGACATGCCTTCACATGGACTTTGAGGATTGATTCGTTCTAAAGAATAACCTCCTGCGGCTGTACTAGCATTGTTATACCAATCTTGATTATAACTGACGGCATCTATCAATGCTCCAAATTCATTTTTTAGAACTAAATCTTCAGTTGCACTTAAAGTTGGAAAATTAGGTAAACTTAAAAACGCACCAAATGCACTTAGGGCATTGGCTGATGACTTCCCAATTATGAGATAGGCATCAGGAGCTATTTCGTAAAAAGGAAAAATAGCAGGTCTTGTGCCGCCGTCTGAAAATTCAAAATTTTCTAGATTGATGGTTTTATTACTACGATTATATATTTCTACATATTCTTCTGCTGGCAAACCAAGCGTACCTCCTCCGTCTATTGTAGCATCTTCCATTATCTCATTAATAATAATATCGTATTGTGCAGCAGTTTCTGTAACTGCAAAAAAGAAAGTAGTAGAAAAGTTGTTTAAACTATTCTCATTTAAATCTTCGATATTATTAATAGTTATTTCATACGTTTCTTGGTTCATTAAATTATTAGCCAAAGTTAAAAGAACCGTAGTCGGAGAAGAAAGCATTGCGGAGGCAGGATTTCCTACATTTTTATTAATACTATAATTTGAAATATTGGTAGCAGAATTGTCTGTTACGGATTCACTGAAAGAGAGTTCAATAGATCCTTCATCTAATACTTTTAAGTCAGTCAGTTCAGGGGGAGTCGTATCTTCAATTGGTTGGGTAAGTGTCTGGACATTAACATCGTCAAAAAAGAATCCAGTTATTCTAGTAGCAGTATATTTACAAGAAAAACCAAAAAAATAGGTACCCTCTTGAAGGAAGCCATTATCAGTGGTAGTTGCTTCTAATTCGAAATTATCCCCACCGGTATAATCAGCAAGAATTTTCCAGATTCCTTCATTTTCCCTCGTTACTTTGATATTCACATTTGGTTGAGTTGCCACTGCCCCTAAAGTAGCTGTTGCTAATAGTGTTTTCTCACCAATATCTTGTCGATAAAATTTAATTGCATCATCGCTCCCCGTTTCTCCGATTTCCAAGAAATAACCAGAACTATTTAATAAATCTTCGTCATCTGCTTGTAAATAAATCCTAACTGAATTGGAAGTAGATGGATTAAAATTGAGGTTCAAAAAGAATTGCCATTCCATTGCGGCAGTAAAAGTACTGGAAGTATATAAATTGGATTGGCCAGCATTTTCTGCATTTAGTTGAAGTTGTCCATCCTCATTAACAATAAAATCATTGATAGTCCCAGTCCACGCTGGATTTTCCAAAAAATCACCATCTGAGAAATTATCCGTAATTTGTGCAAAAACGGGAACTAAAAAGAATATAAGAATGTATAGAGCGATTAGTTTTCTCATTATTTAATGCATTTTACCTAACGAAAGGAATTTTAAAGAAGAGCTACAAGTATTGTATATCTTGATTTTAGTAGCAATAAAGCTAAAATGCCCCTATCTTTACAAACTTAAAATGAACGGACTTACGAATCTTGTTAAATGGTTAGATTTTTGGTCACTTAGCAACAAATTACAAAGATAGTTCGTATGTTCAATTACTTTAATAAAAAGACTTTAATAAAAAAATAATTGTAGGAAATCCTACAAAATTTAAAGTCCGTAAACATTATTCATAAGATGAAAGTTGCCGTTGTTGGTGTAACAGGATTAGTCGGTACAGTAATGTGTGAAGTACTGACGGAAAGAAATTTTCCAATCACTGAATTTTTACCGGTCGCTTCAGAGCGATCAGTAGGAAAGAAATTGACATTTAAAGGAAAAGAGCATACGATTATAGGTTTAGAAACCGCAGTAGCTGCGAAACCAGACATCGCTATTTTTTCTGCTGGAGGCAGTGTTTCTTTAGAATGGGCTCCAAGATTTGCAGAAGTGGGCACAACTGTTGTTGATAATTCATCAGCATGGAGGATGGACCCAACGAAGAAGTTAATCGTTCCAGAAATTAATGCAAACGAATTAACAGAAGCTGATAAGATTATTGCTAATCCAAACTGTTCGACAATTCAGATGGTAGTAGCATTAGCACCATTGCATAAAGCTTACAATATTAAGCGATTGGTTATCTCAACTTACCAATCAATTACAGGAACAGGTGTAAAAGCAGTTAGGCAATACGAGGCAGAAAAGCACGATACTCCTTTAGCAAAAGAGGAAATGGCTTATTCACATCCAATTTTTGACAATTGTATTCCACATTGTGATATTTTCTTAGACAACGATTATACTAAAGAAGAAATGAAATTGGTCCACGAGACTAAAAAGATTTTCGGAGACGATAGTCTAAGAATAACTGCTACAGCAGTGAGAGTACCAGTTCACGGTGGACACTCTGAAACAGTCAATATAGAATTCACAAAACCTTATGAGGTAGCGGCTGTTAAGCAACTGCTGACTGATGCAGATGGAGTAATAGTATTAGATGACTTGAATGGTCACAGTTATCCAATGCCACGTTTTGCCAAGAACAGAGATGAGGTATTTGTAGGTAGAATCCGTAGAGATGAGTCAGCAGATAACGCGCTGAATATTTGGGTAGTAGCAGATAACTTGCGAAAAGGTGCAGCAACGAATGCTGTACAAATAGCGGAGTATTTAGCTGCGAAAAACCTTGTTGGGAGCGCAAAAGTAGCTCTTTAAACCCCAAATAGCGGCTTGAAGTAGCTAAATATTTGGAAATTAATATTTTATATTGTTAAATTTACGTAACAGGTTGGCGATTTTTCAGTATCTAATTTTGTTGCTTGCTGATTCAAAGCTACTTGTTGGTAGATAACCAAAATAGCATGATTAGACTTGCTTTAGTGAAAAAGGCAAGTCTAATCATGCATCACACTCTGATGTATTTTTTTGTATCAATTTACTATTAAGTCATTTTGGAAATATTCCTAAAAGACTTATTGAGTTTTAATTAGCGGCATAAAACCGTTTTACGTATAACACATACTTGTATAATATGAAGACTAAACTTGTTTTGTGGGGCTCCAATGCAACGGAAGAAAAGATTTTAATTGCCATGCAATTAAGACCTGAGGATAACAAGGTAGATATTTGGACTTTTCCTGAAACCGTAGCCACCGACGAATTCGCTCGCCAATTATTAGGCGATTGGAGAAATGACGTAGAAGTTGCTTTTCCAGAAAGTGCCACTCACCTTGAGAGAGAGCTATCAATGGCCGAAAGCCTATTACCTGAAGAAATTAAGGTAGAGAGAGGCGACATTATCCAACGTGCTCAAACGGAATGGCATTTTGTAGTGCTATCTTCTAAATTGAACGAGGTTTACCAAGCAGAATTATCTGAATTAAAAGCAAAGGTTGCAGGATTAACGTCTTTCAACAATGATGCTTGGGGAACATTAAAAAGCTTTTGGGCGAAAGTTCAAGATCAAGTTCGAGAAAGAAATCTACTAAGAGGTCATGCAGATGCATTGAGAGATGATACAAATGCTCTTTTTGGAAAAATGAAAGAGTTGAGGTCAGCTTTAGATGATGAATTTCGTCAAACTTCTCAAGCGCACCATGATAAATTTATGGCGACTTTGGCAAACTTAGAAACAAGGGCTACTGAAGGCACTAGACTGCCAGCGCTTTTTGATGAGTTAAAAGAGCTACAAAGAAGTTTTAGAGAAATAAAATTAACCAGAGAGCACCGTTCTAAAATTTGGGAACGATTAGATGCTACTTTCAAAGTGGTGAAAGAAAAGCGTTTTGGCCCTAATGCCAATAACGAATCTTCTGCACTCGATCGGTTAAATAGAAGATATAATGGTTTGTTAGGTGCGATTGATAAAATGCAAAAGTCAATCAACCGAGATCAAGATGATTTGAATTTCCAACAACGGAAAATTGATTCTTCTGATGGGCAGTTAGAGGCACAAATTAGACAAGCCAAGATCAAGATGACAAAAGAGCGTATTCGTTCCAAAAGTGAAAAGTTGGAAGAAATGCTTCAGACCAAAGCAGATTTAGAAAAGCGAATTGCAGGACAAAAAGATAAAGAATCCAAGCGTCAGAAGCAAGGAGAAATTGCTGCTGCTAAAGCTGCTGCCAAAGCAAAGATTGCATCAGAAATTGCTGCCAGTGCAATTGCAAGAGATGATAGTAAATTAGAGAAAGCTGCTGAGGCTATAGTTGCAAAAAAAGGACCTGTTGCTCAGAAAGTAGCTGTTGCTGCACCAGTAGTAGAGAAAGTTGAAGAGGAAGTAGCATCAGCACCAGTAGTAGTCGAAGAAGTAAAAGAGACGATAGTAACAACTACAGAAACTTCAACTAATAGTGATTTGGATGATGTAGTAACAAGCGGTGCAGCAGTTACCATAATTACGAACGAAATGACGGAAGAACAAAAAGAAAGCTAATTCATTTTTTCTTCTAGTCTAAAAATATAGAGACCCTTTGTAATAAGTTTATTGCAAAGGGTTTTTCTATTTCCTCCCCTCTTGTACAACTTCTTCTAATAAATTTTGGTTAATTTAGCGAGTAGTCATTCTTAAGTACCAAATGCTAATTAATTCGGTATTTTATGAATATCTTTTCCGCTATTTTTCCTTAAAAAATAAGTTCGTAACTGCGGCTATGAACTGATTTTTTAAGAAAAACTATCGAAAAGATCTTATCCCTAAAATTTACTGACTTAGGCAAAGTAAAATAATTAATTAGCCATTTATGAGTTCATCTTTTTTCCCTATACTGCGTTGAAAATGCTCGCCATAGCGGTGCTATGTCTGTAAGCCTCCCATCCCTTCGGGTTCAAAAGCTTACACTTTTTCATGCCTTGTCTAGAAAAAAAATATTTCCTCAAAATAACCACTTTATTAATTTATTTTGCCTAAGATTTGAAATAAGCACGCCTAAAAATAGTATCGTAAAAAATTATAACCATTTCTAAAAAGCAAAAAGAACTAATAGAGCCGCTTAGATTCTCTCAACTAGCAGTTCGAGAGTGGTGTTATACACCATTACCGAGATGAAGTTAATTACTTTACTCGGTTTTTTTATTTTTATAATAGAACTTATTCCAAAATGAAATACCTGCCAGCCCTTCGAGTGCTACCATACCGACACAGATGGGCAAATGCTTAAAAAGTGCCTTTAGGTACTTTAGATTGGTAGAAATAACGTAGAATTGACCGTTCTGAATGTGCCTTTAGGTACATTATATAATATATATTGCACCTAAAGG
>CALDTJ010000173.1 GCA_937924145.1 uncultured Saprospiraceae bacterium | reverse complement strand
GAGGGTCTACGATGGAAGCAGTAAATTGATCGCCTACACAAAAAGAAGTGCCTGACAAAGCTATTTCTGCGGTGGGGCCTTGCTCAAAAGTAAATGTCCGAGCGACATTATCGTTACAACCAAAAGCAGTAGCAACCGATAATTCTACCGTATAAGTACCTGGATCTTGGAAAGTGGTAGTCGCCGAACTTCCTGAACCCGTTCCTGCTTCTCTAAAATCCCAACTCTGAGATAATGGAACTAAAGAAGTTGAAGCATCTGTAAAAGTCACCGTCTTTGGCGCACACAATGGCGCTCCCGCATCAATATCCGTAGTAAAATCTGCAACAGGTTTATCTTGAACTACGACCTCTTGTTGAGCAGTCTGTGTACATGGTGTCCCAATTTCTGTATATGTTAATTCTACGGTGTACATTCCTCCTTCTGCATAGTTTGTTTCTACCGCTTGCCCATTAGCTGTTTCATTATTCCCGAAATTCCATTCGTAGTTCAGTGGTCTATTCACACCATCTCTGATAAAATTAGTAGCATCAGCAGTGAATGCTTCTCCAACACATAAACTTACATCTCCTGCATTGATAAAACTTTGAGGGGTGTAGTAATCAATTGTTTTTTGGGCGCTACCTGGACATCCTGCATCATCTTCAATATTTACTGAAATGGTCAGTAAATCCCCGCCTTCTTCTGGACCACTAGAATAAGTGTAACTTCCAGGGTTTGCCTCTTCTGACCCTGCGCTCCCATCGCCAAAATTCCACATATAAGAGTCAATACTTTCAGAAGTAGTCGTTGCTACAATATTGCTAATTTGAATACTTTGTGGAGAACATAACTCCGTTCTGTCAATATCAAAACTAATCATTGCCTCGTGTACTACGACTGGGAAACGAGCCGTATCCGTACAGCCATTTACATCCTCAGCGACTAAATCAATCGTATACATTCCTGTATCTGGATAGGAAATATCGTCAACCATTGGCATATCTGTAGTCACTGGTCGAACTCCTGGGTGATTAAAGAACCAAGTATATCCTCTGAAACAAGCAGTATCTACATCCACAGATTCTCCGCTCATCAACATCACTGGTATATCTTTACATTGCTCCATTTCTACTTCTCCTACCGCTTGAATATTTCTAATTTGAATTAATGCTGTATCTATTGAGGGCGCACATCCACTTCCTGCATTTTGGGCTGTCAGAATAACTTGATAGTCTCCTGTATTGGCATAATCATGTGTCTCCGTAGCAGTAGTTCCTGTTCCTCCATCACCGAAGTCCCAACTCAAGTCAGTTGCATCTCCACTGTTACTCGTAAACATCACCGTATTCGGCGTTTCACAATTTTGCATCCAATCAATTTGAGCAATTGGCCCTTTGACTTCTATAAAATTAGTTTTGGTGATAGAATCTAAACAACCGTTATAACCAACCACTAACTGCACATCAAACTGCCCTGTTTCCGTATCAAAAGGAATAATTGGATTGCCATCGTCAAAACAATGAGATGATCGACCGTTGTTGGTGTAATAATGCCATTCGTCAATATTTGGATTATTCGTAGCATCCGTAAATTGGATAGGTTCTCCTTGACAAACACTTGTTTTATCGGTGGTAAAATCAGGGGTAATTCGCTCTCCTACCTCTACTCTAATTACATAAGAAGTATCTTGACAACCTGCATCGTTCGTAATCACCAATCGAACATCATAATCTCCTGCTTCATTATAAGTATAAGAATGAGCATCCCCAGAACCTAAGTTTTGCGTATTGCCATCCGCATAAATCCATTCCCAATTGGTAATAGGTTGAGTTGACATACTTGAGTCTGAAAACTCTACGGTCAAAGGTGCACAACCCGCTACTGTGTCAGGCATAAATCGAGCTAATGGAATATCTAAAATAATGGTAGTTGAATCCACACTTTCACAACCCGCAGTCGAGGTTAAACTCAAAACAGGGGTAAAAGGAAATTCACCATTTGGATCATACGGAGATTCATTATCCGCATCATAAATATGAACTGGATTGGCTTCCATACTGGTACTATCGTCGCCAAACATCCAATTATAAGTAACACCTTCGATAGTATTATTCGGTGTAAAAGTTACACTCGTTGGATCGAAGCAAGAGTAAGCAGGATCCGCTGAAAAACTTGCATCTAATTGTTGGGAGACAATTGTTTTAGTAGTATCATTTTGACAAATACCTCCTTCTGCTAAGACTTCTAATGTTACCTCATAAGTGCCGCCTACTGGAAAATCAAAATTAGGATTAGCCGCATTGCTACTAAAACTCGCTGGACCAGTAACTGTCCAAGTATAATCTCCAGCAGAAGAAGTATTTAACAACACCAAATCTGGATCACCCGCACATACAGTATCCGCAATATTAAAATCAGCAATAGGTAAACCGATGCTGACTTGTTTAGTGATTGTTTTTTCACAACCTTGTAAATTTGTAGCTTTTAATGACACCGTATAGTTGCCATCTTCTGTATAATTTTGAATCGGGGGCGTGGCTCCTACCCACGTATTTCCATTGCCAAAATCCCATTCTAAATTCAAATCACTGCCTGGAGTTTCATTGATAAATAATATATCGAGCGGTCCTTCACAAGCAGATAAAGGTTGATCTGCTGAAAAAGCAGTGGCAGGATTGTCCGTTATCTCAATAAAATCTTCAAATTCTCTGGAAGTATTACAATTCTCACTACTCGTCTCGATTGACATCGTTACTGTATAATTCCCACCTATTGGAAATTGTTTTTGAGTACTGATGCCGTTAGCACCTGTCAAATCAAAAAATACCCATTCCGTAGACAACAAAGAGATACCCTCTGGGATTACAGTAGTATTGGTCAACGTAATCTCTGCAGGGGCGCAGACAACTGCTGGATCTTGCGTTATTTCTAAAGTTGGTTTGGCAAATACATTAATCACCACACTATCCGTATACGTACCTTCCACCAATCCAAATCTTGCCGTATAGGTCCCAGGATTTACGTAAGTATTGGAGGGCGTATTTGAATCGTCGTTACTAGCCCCATCGCCAAAATCCCAAAAAACGGAACTTGCACCAGCAGGAGCAGTAAATGCTACTTGGTGAGGCGCGCAACCTGCAGTGTTGGTTGCGATTTGAGCAGATAAATTGGTAGAAAGAAAAGCAATGCCTAAACAAAGCAAAAATCGGGAAAAGCTATATTTCATAATTTCGGTTGTATGAATATCGATGGTCGGATTGGGTTCAGATGTAGAAAAAATTGAACTAGGGGTTTATCACTTTTCTTTTCCACGCAGATTTTTTTTCCACACGGATTTGAAGTAGTCCTTGAATGTATTTTCTCTACATTTCAATCGTCGCTACAAAAAAACAATTTATTTTGGACAACTGACTTAAAATTAAGGCGGCAAGATGTCATTTTTAAATTATTTAGCAAAAAAAATGTCTTAAAAAAACACCTTATGTATTGTTTGTTGCGGAAGTTTGGCAAAATAACTAAGTTTGCCATCTAACTTCGTATAATCATTGCTTATGAATTTCATCAAATCTACTGTTGTTTACTTTTTATTTTTGGCACTTTCTATCAATACAGGATTTGCGCAAAAAAAATCTTTGCCTTGTTTGGATAAAGAATTTAGTGTGGTTGCCAATGTCGTCATGACAGAAGCGGATACCTTGGCTGCCAATGTGGATAGTATTTATGCAGTGATGGCTAGAGTTAATGAATTATTTGCGCCTATTTGTGTCTCTTTCAATATATGCCAATTAGATACTATTGAAAATTTCAGATATGATTCTGTTACGGTAGAAGAATGGGATGAAATGCAAGTGGTTTATCACCAACAAAGAAAAATCAATCTTTTTTGGGTCAACCAATTTGATTTTGACAATACTTTATGTGGAGTTTCTGAATTGGGCGGAATCGCTAATACGGAGAATGGAGGTATCTTAATGATGAGTGGTCCATGTGTCAATGAATATGCGATTGCACACGAATTAGGTCGTTTCTTTGGAGTACCTTATACTTTTGGTGAAGGAGAAGATCAATCTGCTGAATTGGTTCGTGGTGAGAATTGCGCTACCGAAGGAGATAATCTTTGTGATACACCTGCCGATCCTTATGTTCTTGGAGATGAAATATCTAGTTATGTGCAAGTAATGAACAATTGTCGTTTTGTAAATAATAAAAGAGATAATGCGGGTGATTGGTACACCCCTCACGTTGGTAATATCATGTCTTTTTACCAAGATGAATGTAAGTGTGATTTCTCTGACGAACAGTATCGCTTAATGGTAGCTAATTATTTGGCAACTGGACCTCGACTTTATTAATCATTGATTTTCAATAGATTAAAAAATAAAAACGGCTTTGTTCCTAATTGGGAGCAAAGCCGTTTTTATTTATATGCAGACCTTATTTTAAAAGGCAATATCTGCCAGCCCTTGGAGGGCTAGCACGTGCACACATTTGGGGAAAGGGTTTAAAAGTGCCTTTAGGTACTTTAGATCGGTAGAAATTTGATAAATTATTTAATTTTCATTGTGCCGTAGGTACAATATATACAACATACTGTACCTACGGCACAGTCAGAACTTGGGTCAATTACCTATTTCTACCGATATAAAACCCCTAAAGGGGTTTCTGCCCAAATGTGTGCATGTGGTAGCCCTTGGAGGGCTAGCAGGTATGACCGATTCAGAATATAGAAAGTCTAATACTATTTTATTTTCTTAAAAATATCAGAAGTTTTGATTTCAAACCCCTTCAATCCTGGCATGCTAGAACAAAGCATATCAGCCGTATGAATCTCAATATCCTTTAAGTTTTTTCCAGTATAGACATGAACGGATTGCTGATCTGGATATATATGCCATACTGTTTTTACATCAGCCGCCCTATAATCATCCATTTTTTTGGCAATCTTTATAGCAACATCACTATTAGAAATAATTTCTATTACAAAAGATGGAACTTCATCAGCAGTTTTATCATCATACATTTTAAATATTTGATCATCCGTAAGCCAACAAATGTCTGGTCGTCTATGATGCTTTAGAAAAAATAAATCTGGTTCTGCGATAAAATTCCCTTCAAT
>CALDTJ010000172.1 GCA_937924145.1 uncultured Saprospiraceae bacterium | reverse complement strand
TCGCTTAAAGATCTGAGATTAGTTTCTTTTGGTTAAGAGAGAGTGGGTTATTGGACCTACTCCTCTTCTTTAACCAACAAAGAAATTAACGTTAAAAGATCAAAAAATAAAAAGGGTGACTGGAAGCAGTCGCTTAAAGATCTGAGATTAGTTTCTTTTGGTTAAGAGAGAGTGGGTTATTGGACCTACTCCTCTTCTTTAACCAACAAAGAAATTAACGTTAGAAGGTCAAAAAAATAAAAAGGGGTGACTGAAAGCAGTCGCTTAAAGATCTGAGATTAGTTTCTTTTGGTTAAGAGAGAGTGGGGCATGTGGCGCCTACTCCTCTTCTTTTCCAAATAAAAGTGACCTCATTTAATCATACAGACAAGACTTTATTTAATAATACGGACAATACATTTTACAAACACACACTCAAAAACACTAGCGACAATTCTTTCTAACCGATCATTAGTAAGAAAATAGAAAATCAATTTTTTACTCAAGTTTAACCAGTTTGAGCCTAGGTTTTCTATGTCCTATTGAAACGAACAAAACCATTGTTAAAGCGACATTTTACAAAAATGAAATAGTGATTGAACCAGAGCTATCTCATTGACAACCAGTTTTCTGAAACCTTTTTAAAAATGTCTAACGCGAATTTAAAAGTTACGAGGGACCACCTTACCCTTATTGATTGATTCGTGCATAGACTGTGTAACCAAAATTTTCAATCCTATGAAAAAAGCGATTTTTACGCTATTCCAACGCCAAAGGTGGTTGCCCATGAGGCACCTAGCTTTGATGTTTATTTTAACGTGGGGAGTTCTAGGCGTTAAGTGCGCACACGCACAAATTACAACGGCTTATTCCACTAATGGAGATACTACGAAACTCCATACTTTTTTGACCTGCAACGGAAATCCTACCGTTAGCAGCACTTTATTCACCGACGATAATACGAATGATGGCAACTACGCAGACAATCGAATGCGTAGAGATACAGTCGAAGTTTGTCCAAAAGATGGAGATCATTATGTCAGATTAGTGATGTCTGAATTTGATTTGGATGTCGGCGATACCTTATTTGCTTATGATGGAAATATTACAGCTTTCAGAGGAAGAATGGCAAATGCCATCGGCACTGGAACAGGTGTAGGTGTTTCCAAAGGATTTGGTGGTTGGTTAGATGCCAACTGTGATCCGACCGTTAATCCATCAGGTTGTTTAACTTTTGTATTTAAGACAGATGGCGATAATGCCAAAGGAAAAGGCTGGGAAGCATGGGTAGACTGTGGCAATAGAGCGCTTACCTTAAAGCCAGTCACGATAGATAGCAAAGTATTAACAGTAGATAGTGCTGCTTATGGGCATATAACCATACCTGCCCCTGAAGTAGAGGGGTGTGGCGAGTCATTGCCTACTATGTCAGATTCGGTCCGTTTGATAGTTAGAAATCAGTTAGGGTCAGCCGAATTGGATACAATTTTAACTTTTTCTGGGACGCTTAATGCTGTTTGGGACACTTTTGCAATTGGTGCATACTCAGCAGAATATACTTTATTAGCAGATTCCACCAAAAAGCTAGTTGTACCATTTTCAGTACAAGCACCAGCATTGGTTTGTAATGATCGAATTATTGTGCCTTTGGGCTCTGCTTGTATCATGCGATTGACACCAGATGATATCTTGGAAAATCCTAGTGATACGATTCAAGATACGATGTACTATAATATTACGGTAATGATGGGAGTAGGAAAAGATCGAATTATTAAAACGACTGAAAACTACGACAATCATGGGGCCGTATCCTATCCCTCAATTACAATGGAAGATTTGCGGAATGCAAATATGAGTGTTTGTGGAGCTACAGCAACAGTAATGGTTGAAAGAATTTATTATCAGCTAGGAGGCACAGAAACCATTGTTAACAACGGAATTCAAAATGCAGCTTGTCAAACTACAATTTCTTTTAGTGACGAATCGCAGCCTTTTATTAGTATCAATTCAGATTTAGATACCTTGATTGCTTGTGATACCACAGGGTTATTCGCATTATTAGACCCTAAAGGAATCGATAATTGTGATGATGAAGTACCTGTAACATTGAGTGTAGTAATGGACGAAACAGACCCTTGCTATAGTAGTAAAGGTAGCCCAGATACAACGAAGGCAATTGTAACTTTCACTGCAGTTGATGATTGTGGAAACGTAGGGACAACCGTAAGAGAGGTAGTCGTAATTCGACCGAATGAAAGACAGATTGTTCAGACGAGTAACTTGACTTTAGATTGTACAGATACTACGGCTTTAGGAGATATGCCAGGTTTACAGATTGGTGCTTTGAAAAATGGCGAATTTATCGTTAGAGATACAATTGAATTAAGTACAGAAGAGTATATCTGTGGATATATTTTGACGAAAAGAGATGTTGATATTCCAAACACAGATTGTGGTCGAAAATTGTATAGATATTGGTCTGTTGTGGATTGGTGTAATCCGTCAGTAGGGCCATCAGTAGTTGATACTCAGTTTGTTAAATATACCGATTTGACAGCTCCTACATTTGTCAGAACAACTGGTGATACGATGAGAATGGTATCAATTGGTGCTTTCGAATGTACTTATGACGTTAATAATTTAGCAGCACCCGAAGCAGAAGATAATTGCTCAGAACCAATAGTAAGATTGGATTCTATTTTTAGAATAGAAGATGGATTGCCTTGGCCAGTACCTAAGGCATTGCATGCCAATTTAGATGTGGATTCTTTCCATGTTCGTTGGATTGCTGAAGATGATTGTCACGAGCAACTGACCAACGATACGATGATGCAATTATTGATTATAAAAGACATCACTCGACCAACGGCAGTATGTACCGATCAGTTAAATATTTCGGTTGGAAGTAATGTCTCGGTAATTGATACAGGCGATGTAGACGCAGGAAGTTATGATGCTTGTGGCATTTTAAATAAAGAAATCAGTAGAGACGGAATTAATTTTGGTCCTACGGTTACTTTTACTTGTGAGGACATTCACGATACCGTTCAAGTATTTTTTAGAGTAACAGATGTTCATGGAAATACCAACTCCTGTTGGTTGATGGTTCATCCAGAAGATAAAATTCGACCTATTTGCACACCGTTTGCCGATGGCATTAGTTATGCAAATGGAACAGACATAGGAAATACCAATGATGTTCGAGTCAATTGTAATGACGATAAAGTAAAAGTAATAGGAGATAGAAATAATCCAACTGCGGAAGAATTAGCAGCCATAGGAGGTCCACTTCCAACACCTTTTGATAATTGTCCAGATGTGATGAATATTGAGTTGGATCCAGTTGTCATCCAAAGTGGATTTTGTGGACAGGATATTTACCAAAGACGCTGGATTGCAGAAGATTCATGGGGTTTTCAATCTACGGATACTTGTACTCAATTGATTACAATTGAGTATGTAGAAGATTGGAAGATTACTTTTCCAGATGATATTGCCTTGACTTGTCCGATGACGGTCGGAGCTACAGATAGTGTAAGAATTGAAAACGGAGCTTGTGATAAATTAGCGGTAAGTGTAGAAACTCAAATGTTTAATGTAGTAGAAGATGCTTGTTTTAAAGTAGTCAAAACTTACCACATTATTAACTGGTGTAACTATCAACCAGGAGATTTGCCGACACAAAACTACAATGTTCAAAATATGCCTGAGGGCAATATGTTGACAGAAGAAGATTTACCAAATTTCACCTACATTACTTATTCTCAAATTATCAGAGTCGATGATAATGAAGGTCCATTTATCGTAGTGGCAGCTGATGTGGATACTTGTATTTATGGAGAGCATGATGGTATCTCAGAGACCGTAGCTGATTCGATGGCATGTGGTGAGATCAAGACTTTCACTGCTTTTGCAGGAGATTGTGTGACAGAAGTAGGAGGGGTGCTATCTCATACCTACAAATTATTTCAAGGTTCAGAAGCAGATGTCTTGACAGGTCAAGCATTAGAAGTACATAGTTCAACGGAAGAACAAATAGGAAATGAGGCAGAAATGTCTGCTTTTGTATTACCAGGCCTTTACACAGCAGAGTTTGTATTCACAGATAATTGTGGAAATTCATCTGTTGCTCGACAAGAATATAGCTTCGTAGAGTGTACCAAACCGACCCCTTACTTGTTAAATGGAATTGCGATAGAATTGGCACAATCTGGTATGATTGACATTTGGGCAAATGATTTTGACCAAGGTAGTTATGACAACTGTACAATTCAGGATAGTTTAGAATTCAGAATTTGGCACATTTCATTAGGATTCAATCCTCCTGTAACAGCACAGGGTGTACTAGATTCTTTACCAACTTCGATTACCTTCAATTGTAATTATCTTGGGACTCAAGTAGTACGAGTTTATGTGGTAGATGAGTCGAATAACTATGATTATGCTGCGACATTTATTATCATTCAAGACAATATGAGAGCTTGTCAAGGTGGACCAGATGAAGAAGACATGGTTGCTGGAGATATTACGAGTTTCAATGGCGAAAGTATTGAAAATGTGAATGTTAGTGTGGCAGGAGGTAGTGCCAATAGTATGACTACAGAGTCAGATGGACACTATCAGTTTATGTTGGCGAAGAATGGGGACTACACGATCACACCAGAAAAAAATGACAATCCATTAAACGGCGTCTCTACTTTTGATTTGGTGTTAATCAGTAAACATATTTTAGGTTTGGCGACCTTCGATTCACCTTATAAGTACATAGCTGCCGACGTTAATAAGTCAGGTTCTATTACCGCTTTTGATATGGTACAATTACGGCAATTGATTTTAAATATCAATTCGGAGTTTGCTAATAATCAAAGTTGGAGATTTATTGATGAAAGTCACGAGTTCACAACAACGACACCAATGAGTGAGCCTTTTGCTGAGTCTGTGACGATTCAAAACCTTTCAGAGAATCTGATGCAAACAAACTTCATTGGTGTGAAAATCGGTGATGTCAATGGAAATGCCAATACGAATAGTTTGCTAAATGCAGAAGAAAGAAATACAGGTGAAGTCTTCAAGTTACAAGCGGAGGATCAGCTAATAAAAGCAGGGAACTTCGTAGAAGTACCAGTGACTGCTGCTGATATAGCGAATGTAGAAGGGTATCAATTTACTTTAAATTTTGCAGGATTAGAATTTGTGAAAATAGAAGAGGGTGTTGTATCTGCTGAAAATTTCAATACCAATCTGGTAGAAAAAGATAGATTGACCACTTCATGGAATGGGGAAGCCAATGAAGACGAGGTATTATTTACCTTAATCTTTAAAGGAGAAATTACAGGTTATTTACATGACTTTTTACAGATAACATCGGATTATACAAAGGCAGAGGCTTATGACATCTCTGGTGATTTAATGCAAGTAGCCTTTGATTTCTATACCACTACGACACCAAATGACTTCACGTTAGATCAAAACGCACCAAATCCTTTCAAGGATGGAACGGTCATTGGTTTCACGTTACCTACCGCAGGAGTTGCAACTTTAACAATCATGGACATTCAAGGAAAAATCTTGAAAACTATCCAAGGGAACTATCCTAAAGGATACAATCAGGTTCAAATAGATGCCAAAGATTTAGGGGCAACGGGCGTACTACATTACCAATTAGAATCTGGTAATCATGTCGCTAATAAAAAGATGATTATTATCGAATAAATCCCATAAGTCCTCGGTGCGAGAGTGCCGAGGACTACTTTAAAAGAACGTTCCTGAAAAATCGAAAACCTAAAAGTGGGTTTAACCTAAATAACCACGGATGAAATCCGTGGAAACCAAAAAAAAACACAAGATCTAAAAGAACTGAGGATCGGTGGATGGCAAATTTTAATACGGAATTAAATAAGACACATCCACCATCCCTTTTTTCTTAAAAAATTATGCTTAATTCGGTTTTTGGGATGGCCTCTCTCCGCTGCACATTGGAGGGGGGCTACTTTTTTTAAATGATTTTTTAAACCTCAAGACCCACTCCAACCTTCCAGTTTTTCAAGTAGCGTTACACCTAAAAGTAGCGATTATTGCCCTTCCAAACTTGCTCCTAAGCACTACTCAAATAAGGAATCCTAATAATAACTCAATATCTAATAGAACTTTCTAGATTTTCTCTCGTAAATTAATAGCCGACTTATATAGTTTGAAAAAAACGGATATGAGCAAGCAGCAATAAAATATATTTCCAAAAAAATAGAGAAAATAATCGCATGAAAAAGAAAGCATTAATCACAGGAATTACGGGGCAAGATGGCGCCTACTTAGCGGAATTTTTAATTGATAAAGGCTATGAAGTGCATGGTATCAAGAGAAGAAGTTCCTCTTTTAATACAGGTAGAATTGACCACTTGTACCAAGATCCGCACGAGGCAGACGTAAAATTCATTTTGCACTATGGTAATCTAAGTGATTCTGCGAATATCATTCGAATTATTAAAGAAGTAGAGCCGGATGAGATTTATAATTTAGGAGCAATGTCTCACGTAAAAGTGAGTTTTGATAGTCCAGAATATGCAGCCAATGTAGATGCATTAGGGACATTGAGAATTTTGGAAGCAGTTCGTTTATTAGGATTGACGAAGAAAACTAAAATCTATCAAGCGTCTACGTCTGAATTATATGGGGAAGTACAAGAAGTTCCACAAAAAGAGACTACGCCGTTTTATCCACGTTCTCCTTATGCAGTAGCCAAATTATATGCTTACTGGATTGTAGTGAACTACCGTGAGGCTTACGATATGTTTGCGACGAATGGTATTTTGTTTAACCACGAAAGTCCATTAAGAGGAGAAACATTTGTAACTAGAAAAATTACCAGAGCAGTTGCTAAAATTGGTTTAGGTTTACAAAAATGTGTGCATTTAGGAAATATGGATGCGAAGAGAGACTGGGGGCACGCCAAAGACTATATTGAAGCAATGTGGTTGATCTTACAACAAGATAAGCCAGAAGATTTTGTGATCGCTACGGGAGAAACGACGACTGTAAGAGATTTTGTGAGAATGGCTTTCCGCGAAATAGGTATAGAGTTAGAATTTACTGGCGAAGGAGAAGAAGAAGTAGGGAAGATTGTATCTTGTTCAAACCCTGATTACTTATTGAGAGAAGGACAAGTAGTAGTAGCAGTTGATCCAAGATACTACCGACCAACAGAAGTAGAATTATTGATTGGAGATCCAACCAAAGCAAAGACGCAGTTAGGTTGGGAGCCAAAGTATGACTTACAGGCATTGGTTTCTGAAATGGTAGTAAAAGATTTAGAATTATTCCGTAGAGATCAATTATTAAAGTTAGCTGGGTTTACAATCAAGAACGAATTTGAATAGAAGCTAACGAAATTCGTTTCGTTATTAGCATAGCTTAAAACCTCTAAGTGCCTTGGTGTACTTAGAGGTTTTTTTATGGTTTGAAAATTCAACAGCTTGCGCTATAATTTTTTATCACTAACGGTACTTCCCTTTCCTTAGAAATTAGCTATTCCTCAAAACATTATATAACGATTCTCGTAACTATAAAAGTTATCATCGCCACATTTTATTGATCCACAAATTCAGCTAAAAAGACAATCTCAGAAAATAATCATTTAAGGTGTCAATATTTTGATTACCAGTGATTTATGTTTTGTAGGGCGACTTTTTAAAGGCGGAGCCGTATAACTACTTCCCTTCCATATTTTTCATTACTTTTAGTTTTTTTTATCACGATTTTAACTGTATTAGAACTATAAATGGTCAATAAGCTTCTTACGTGGCTGGGAAATAAGACCTGGCTCAATGTGATCCTTTTGGTTGCCTATTTCTCAGCAGTAGTTTTGCCACACGAAATTATTGGGAGACTGATTGCTCGACACTTGGATGTTCCATTAGGTAGAGATACTTACAATCTAGTGGTTTTAGGATTGGCAAGTCTTGGATTATTAGGCTATTTGGGCTTACTCTTTACGGGCTTTAGAAAATTAACAACGGAGAAGAAAAAGGTTGGTTTTTATCTTTTTACGACTTTGTTGTTGATCGTTTTAGCCTTTAATATCTTGATGGTCGTCAATGTAGAATTGATTCATATCGTACAATACGCGGTGTGTGCTATTTTACTTTTTCCATTATTGAAAAATTACGGAAGCACTATTTTTTGGATAGCCATTTTGGGGACGATAGATGAAGCGTACCAATATTTTGTTTTAGCACCATTTAGGACCGATTATTTTGATTTCAATGATGTGGTGATAGACCTATTGGGAGGTGGTCTTGGATTAATTTTTGTAAAAGCAATGGGGCTTAAGCAAAAAAAATATGAGTGGTATCGCTCACCGATCATTATCGGCACGACATTGGTAACACTGTTATTTACATTCCTTTTTAGATTTCAGTATTTAGCCATTTTTCCAACTGACCAAATCGAAGGTCTTCCTTTTTTGTTAGTAAAAAGATTGGAAAGTGGCTTTTGGAATGTAACAAATCCGAATATAAAATTTCATGTGATGCAGCCCTTAGAAGGCACGCTAATCATTATAGGATTGATTATTTTTTATAAATTCCTAGGAGAAAACGAACCGTCACTAGAAAACGAATAGCACCATTGAGCACTTTAAAAAAATCTCTTTTCTACCAATTTTTTCAAACAATTGGTTCTTTTCCAAGAAAAATCATTGCGAATTTTAATAGGAAGCACTTAAAAACGCTTTGGTATGCCATTCAGCATGAACCCTTTCATGTCATATTACACAATTTCAAAAGTTTACTTTATCAGTCCGATAAATTACAGCAATATAGACTAAGAGATCATCAAAAAGGTATCTGCTTAGAAATCGAGCGGATTCATTTTTTTGCAGGTAAATTGACGATTAAAGGTTGGTGTACAAGCCAATCTGTGATCAAAGAGTTTTTGGTAACAACCGATCAAGGAGTAACCATTCAGCCAAGTCTGAAATTGTATCGCCCAGATGTTGGGGAACACTTAAGCAATTACCCGAATAGCGATGAATCTGGTTTTTTTATCGTTGGAAATATTAGCGGTGACACTAAAGAAATTCATTTAAAAGTAAGCCTGACAAATGGAGTAGAGCAACTGACAAAAATTGCAATAGAAGAAGACAATTGGCAAAAGCAGTATCAGCAATTGTTAGCCAAAAGAGCGGA
>CALDTJ010000171.1 GCA_937924145.1 uncultured Saprospiraceae bacterium | reverse complement strand
TTATAAAGGTATCACCTTATCAACTATTCAACTATTTATTTTCGGGAATTGTTTTTGTAATAGTCCTAAGAATTTTGACAAATATTGACTTATTTGTTGAGCATAATTTTATGGCCTTTTTAGATATTATCTTTAATTCTGTCTTTGGAAGGACACGGGATGATACTACTGAATAATATATAAAAAACAATCCCTGTTATATACTATATTTCATTCTGGGGAAGAGAGACCCTAAAGTCAAAAACCATAAGTACACTAAAAAATATTGTATTAATGAAAGTTTATATTAAATCCATTGCCTCGTATATTCCTGAGAACAAACTCACAAATGAAGAAGTGACCAAGAAGGTTAATGACAATGGATTTCCATTACAAGATGGCCTTTTAGATGCGCTAATCGGCCCATGCGAGAGACACTATGCCGACAAGGATGAGCAAACCTCTGACCTTGCTGCCGCTGCTGCTAAGAAGTTACTTAAAAACATTGCCCCTGACGAAATCGACCTGCTGATTTTCGCATCCGCATGTGCTGACCTCATCGAGCCTGCTACCTCCAATATCGTCCAGCATAAATTAGGATTGAGCTGCTCAACCTTTGATATAAAGAATACTTGCAATAGTGTAGCCAACGCTATCGACGTGGCATGCGCGATGATACGTTCAGGTTTACACAAGCGGGTACTGATAGCCTCTGGAGAGAAACCCAGTGACAGTATAAAATATCAGGGACTTACCAGGGGAAATATCACAAGACACCTCGCCCCCTTCTCTTTTGGAGATGCAGGTGTTGCCCTACTCTTAGAAGCCGATGAAAAGGGAGAGAAAGGTTTTTTCTATCAGAAAAATATCAGCTTTGGGCAATACTGGGATTTATGCCAGGTGCCAGGTGGAGGATCCATGTATCCAAATGATGGATCTAAACTGTTTTTCGATGGAGATACCTCCCAACTCAAGGAAAAAATGGAAATACACGCACCACCGTTTCTTCACAAGTGCATAGAAGAAGCCAACCTGACCATTGATGATATTGACTTCATCTGTTCTCATCAAGTCTCCAAACATACGGCCAGGATAATTAACGGATACACCCAGATTGGTCTGGATAATATCATGGTGACTTTTCCAAGATTTGGGAATACTGCCTCTACCTCTATGCCGATTGCTTATGAGCAAGCGCTGCTTGAGGGTAAGATTAAGTCCGGTGACATCGTGCTATTGCTAGGTATGGCAGCAGGACTCAACATCTCCGTGCAGATTATGACTGTATGAAGCTTTTCTATCAAGAATGAAAACGTTTCAACAAAGCAGGTAGGAAAAATACATCGGCTAATAGCGCAAAAATAATAGCAACAGCGCAAAGTATTCCGAAGATACTAACGGATTTAACACTACTTAACCCAACGACTAAAAACCCAATTGTTAAAGAAAAGGTAGTGGAGAAAAGAGCTGCTCCTGTATAATTTAGCGCATTATCAATACTTTTGGTAACGGATAAATTATTAGCTCTATACCATTTAAATTTATTCATGAGGTGAATGGTATCATCCATAGCAACACCCAACATAATGGGCGCAAGCATGGCATTGCCTGATTCCAAAGGAATATGGAACACTACCATCATAATAAGAATGGCACACAAGGGTAATAAATTAGGCAAGAAGGCTAGAACACTCGTTTTAAATTTCTTAATAAAATAGAACAAAATAAAGAACGATAGCAGAAAAGCTATGCCAACTGATTGGAATTGAGTCTGTAAAATAAATTGATTCAATCGAGCATAGAGTGTGGAATAACCATAAATTTTTAAAATATACTGCGTTTCTTCAAAGCTATTCTCAAAATCTTCTTTAATGGTCTTTATCAGGTACTCCAAGTCCTTGGATGTCAATTCTTTGATGTTAACATTGATAGAAATGTATGACAAATCATCTGCATAAAGAGAAAAGAAAGCATTCGATTCCTCTTGATTCTCTTTGAGCATTTTTTCAAAATTAATCGACTTAAATTTTGAAAGGGTGGACATTCGTTTCTCTAAAAAAGATTGAAAATTAATAATGGATATTGGGTGAGATAGTAGTTGGTTTTGGTTTAATTTATCTTGAAATTTTTTCAAATTAAGGAGTCCCTCTTTTTCTAATACTGACCCCGAATCGGTTCTAAAAATATTTAATTGTAGGCGACCACTTCCCGCTAATGTTTTTTCTATTAACTGTAAATCATCTTTGACTTTTCCTGTTTTTAAAAAATTTAAGGTATTGGTGTTTACTTCAATGAAAGGAAGACTGGCGAATCCTAAAGCAAAAACTAAGCATCCAATAAATAATATCCTACTATTATAGGCAGTTGTCCAATAGTTAATTTTTTGAGTAATTGCCAAAACATTCACTTTCTTGACTTCTCCCTCCATGGATTTTTCATTTAGAAAAGTGAAACCAATGGCCGTAATTACATAAACCAAACAAAAGGCAAGCATTAATCCAAAAGCAGTAAAAAGCCCCATTGTTTTAAAAGGAGGGAGTGGAGAAACGGTCAATGCCAGATAACCAATTAAGGTGGTTAAGGTGGTATAAAAACAAGGTTTAAGGCTTTTTTGCAGGGCTTTCTTTATTTGAGTATTTCTACTTTCGTTCAAATTTTCCTTTCGATGCAGATGGAAAATATTAATGACGTGTAGCAAATCACAAATACAATAAACCATTAAAATGGTCGGAATCAGCATGGAAATCAAATTCAGCGAGTAGCCTAGACTCGTCAGCAGCCCTAAAGTAATACTGACTGGTAGGTTTATAGATAAAAGTGCTAAGGGGAGATAATGCCAATGAGGAAGGAGAAATAATAAAAGTGCTAAGATAACCGTAACCGTTATTACCGCAAAAAAGATACTTTCTTCGTAAACAGTTTTATTAAACGCCTCATTTAGGATAGGAGGGCCCGAAATATGACTTTCTCCCACAGTTGATTCGACTATTTTTTGAATTTCTGTGTTGATTTGACTGCGGTCATTTTGGATTTCATTGGTTGGTAATAACTGGATATAAAAAAAGGAAAATTTATGGTCTTTGGAAATTAATTGTTTTTCTAATGCTGGAAGTTCGGCTAATAATTTGACGGTTCTTTCTCTGCCTTGGCTAGATTGATAGATGTTTCTATAATATAATTTTTTGTTAGAATAAATGAGATACTCTGCTCTGGCAAGACTAAAAGTCGTTTTCACATAAGGTAAAGATTCTATTTTTTCATGAAGTTCCTTTAAGTCCGTTATATGTTTTTTAGAAAGTGCATCATCGGTGGAAATCATAGCAATAATGATTTCATCAGAACCTTGTTCTACTTGAAATTCTAAATAATCTTTATAAACAACATCGGTTTCAGAAAACCAAGCAGGTAATGAATTATCTATTTTTATCAGCCTTAAAGTTTGCCCTAATCCAGCCACCATTACGATTGAAAGAAAAATAATTACACCATATTTAGCATCTATAATGAATTGGATAATTCGCTGAAAATTCATTGTCTTTGTAGATTAAATTATTAGGAAAAATCCGCCATATCTTAACATTTGCAGGGGTGGACAAAACCTCTCTGAAATATTTGCTGAAACTTGTCTACTGTTAATCAAAGGATTAAAGGTAAAGAAATCAGATGGACGAAAACAAGTGTTTAAATTCGGCGGTCTTTCTTTCCTAAATATGTGTAAAACCACATAAAAGGAGAGCGTATAATGCAGGTAATTAGTGTAAGAATGCCAGCAAAAAAGAATGATGGGATTGGCATAACTAAATAATCAAACCATGTTCTTTCAATATGGAGGTCATCAACGAAGGCATAGTTTAAAATCATAAAAACAAACCAGAAAATGAATACAATTTTTACAAAAGTCCAAGTTTTCATGTATCAGATTTTTAAATTTCAAGGATTCCTCATCCAAAATATGGGATTTCTAATTCAAAAATGTTAAAATCTGGCGGATTTTATACTATTAGTTGCCAGACCTCTCTAATGTAAGTCCTGTCCTATCTTCCGTTCTATAAGCTACCCAATTATCTTCAACTACGAAATCTACAACTTTCTCTCTATTCTTTAGACCAAAGCGAGAGACTATAAAAGAATTAATTTAAAACAAAGGATTTTTAATACCGATAAAGGTACTAAAGGTGTGAATTGTAAGCAGCATGCTCAACTTATTAAATTAGGAAAAATAGGTAAGGATCAGCCCCAGGAGCCCGCAGTAATGCTTAAACTGGATGTCAATGCAGCAAAAAATAGCTTTAACGAAACTTATTTATCTGTGAGTGTAGCAGAGTCTAAGGTTACGGCTAATGAAGGAAGTCCTAATATTAGTTCGGATACTTTTACAAGAAAAGACAATCGTTTTTGGATTATGTAGAGGTGATTATAACCTATAATAATGTTGTTAATCTTAACTTTTAGTATCAAACATCGGGGGTTTCACTTCCAGCTTTTAATCATTTGGTGAACTTGATCCGATTGGATGTTTTGGTGGGTCGTCAGAGACGACAGTAATACTGGTGTCGAGTCTGGAGACTCGACACATCGAAGCTAGAGATCATCCTTAATTATAGTACGATATTTCTAGTCTCCAGACTAGAAATCTATATCGTAGTCGTCTCCTGACGACCACTCCATAAGCTAGAAAATTTTCCATAATAATGTTAACTTTTAGTATCAAACATCGGTGTCAAATCTGGGTTCTAATATATCATAACCAGACTAGAAATCCATATCATAGTCGTCTCCTGACGACCACCTCCTAAACTAAAAAAACACCCGTAAATTTTCTAAAAAACCTAAAAAACACTACCTTCCCGTATTAATAAACGAAAACTACACACCAAATGTCAGGCTACAAAATCCACGACCAGTACAAATTATACTATCTAACATTGACTATTGTAGGTTGGGTAGATATTTTCACTAGACCTGTTTATCGAGACATCATCGTTGAGAGTCTAGCATTTTGTCAAAGAGAAAAAGGCTTAGTCGTCAATTCATTTACCATCATGTCAAACCATCTTCATTTAGTCTGTTATGCTAAAGAAGGGAGCATTGGCTTATCTAGAATCTTAGCTGATTTTAAAAAATTTACGGCTAATCAAATCTTAAAGACCATCCAAACCATTCCCGAAAGTCGTAGAGATTGGCTACTCGTCGTTTTTGCTTATAATGGTAAGCATAAATCTAACAATCGACATTATCAAGTTTGGCAGCAAGACAATCATCCTATCTTATTAGTCTCTCCCAAATGGATTCTTCAAAAAATCAATTATATTCATCAGAATGCGGTGCGGGCGAAGTGGGTGACTGAGGCTGAATATTATCCCTATTCTAGTGCGACGAATTATAGTACTGGCAAGGGCTTGTTGGATGTGGAAGTTATTGATTTGGGGATTACTGATTTTTATGTTTTTACTGGGCTTTGATTGGATGTTTTGGTGGGTCGTCAGAGACGACATTGATACTGGTGTCGAGTCTGGAGACTCGACACATCGGGACTAGAGATCATCCTTAATTATAGTACGATATTTCTAGTCTCCTGACTAGAAATCTATATCGTAGTCGTCTCCTGACGACCACTCCTTCAGTTGGAAAAGCATCAAAATTTCTATAATAATGTTGGCTTTTAGTATAATACTAGATTTTGAATGTATCTTTATTTTTGAAATGGCTGAGTACTCTGTATTCTGTATATAAAATTCATGCATTAGTTAGTCTTTTACAAAATCGAATTATATAATAACTCCTAACTTACGTCTGCTCAAAATAACAAAATCGACATAAGCCTCCGAAATTTCATCTGCTTTATCATTAAAAAACTTAACTGCGTTTTCATACCTTTCAGGTTGATAATTTCCAGAATGTGGCTCTGACCATTCCCTCGGAATACAATGGCTATCTGGATTTCCATCTCTGTAATAGAATGTATCTTTAACCATTCTCGCCTCAAAATCAGTTATCAAATCTATTAGATTTAACTTTAAAGATTCCAAATCTGAATCAAAAAATTCTATCCAAGGCTCATTTTTTATTTTTAAATTTAATAATTGTAAAGGTCTGATAGGTATCATTGAAAACCACCTGCGTCCAAAGTCCCACTCTCTTAAATGGGCAATAGAATTGGTAGGAATTGTCTCAAAAATAACTTTAAAGGTAGCTATGTCTTGTTCCAAATGATCAATATTTCCAGTACCTAAATTCTGACCAACCATTTTATACCATTTTTCTCGATGCCGTTTTAATTCTTCTCTTGAATATTTAGTCCCTTTAGGGTGGTTATGGTCATACGAACGTTGATCCGCATGACAATCAAAACATAGAGGTATACAGTTTTCAACATTTTCCTTACCTCCTTCTGATTTATGAATTATGTGATGTAACTCTATCTTTATTCCACAAAACTTATGGCATATGCAACAATGACGTCCACATTTTACCAAAACCTCGTTTTTTACTTTATCCGACCAGGCCATAAAATTTAGTTTAATGATTTTTCTTCGGATAACAATCCCTCAATATTTTTCATGATTTTAGGAATCATAACACCAATAACATACTCATACTCTTTTTTGATAATCGCTTGAATATCAAAATCTTCGTTTTCTAAATATCTTAAATAATTCGCTTTTGTAACTACCTTATGAGTGGCACATCTGTTCCAAACTGGAGAAAGTCTATCTTTTATAACATTAAACGTATCCTTATCTTGAACATATTGATTATACAAAATATTCCTTGATTCTTTATTTACATATTTACCTATTAAAAATGCGAAATCTATCCTATCAGAAGTAACAATGAATTCAAACCAGAACAAGCATTCTTTGTAAAAGTCATAAGATTCTGGTATAATACCTTTTGCAACTAATTTAGGTTTCAAATTTATAAGTCCCACAGGAGTAAATCTCTTATATTTCTTATCTGTTAGAGAGGGTACTATTCTAGTATCTTCTTTTATATATTGTTCGATATTATTTGGAACTCGACCTATCAATCTTCCACTAACTGTTGAAGGACTGATATATTTATAGACCAAATCAAAGGAAGATTTATATTCGTCGTATAATTCTTTTGCCAATTTTTCAATTTCAGAATTGTCGTTCATAATAACTTTTAAGGTTTGAATATATTGGGAAAGAACAAATCTCACATTTTCAGATAGATCACTTTCTAATGAATTTTCTAGCAGTTTGATTATGTGTTCGTAAGTAATACAAACATAAAACTCTTGTTCAGATTTGGTAATTTCTTGTTCTAGTAAAGACAAGTATATATAAATTCGGTACTTATAATCTTGGTAATTGTCTTCTACAAAAGTTCGATACTTTTTAAGTTGTCCTTTTCTCTCACGAGCAAAAATTTTATTTTCGATAACGATTATTAATTTATTAGTTGGTGACGTAAGTAATAAATCAATATTTTTATGTTCTCGCTTTATGTCTAAATCATCTAAATTTAGCCTAACAAAATCAAATACGCTTAATCCTGTCAATCCCCCTAAATCATCATATTGGTTTTCTCGAAAATATAATTTGATAAATTCTTTGATAAAATAGTCTTCTTTTCCATGTGTTTCTTTCGGATGAAAAAGCCATGATAAAAAATTTGAGTGCTGTAATTCTTTATGGGCAACTCCCAAAATAGACATCAAATTAATCTCTTTATTTACAAATGACTTTAGGTTTGTAAATCGCTCATCTAAAATCAAGCGCTTTAATTCTAATAAATCATCTTTCATTTGGTATAATTATTTATATCCTTCCAAATAGAGTCTTGATACATCATCAAACCCGCTTAAACTTATAAAAATTACGCCGAATCCGTTCTTTGCCCGTAGCCATTTTAATAATCTCATCAGTACTATTAAAAATCGTACTATTCTTCCGCCATTCACCTCGAATCAAGTCAATCAAAGGATTAAAACCAGTATCCATAGCTTTTATCATGTCTTTAATGACCGCTCCACCCTTTTTCAATAAAACTCGACCATCATTTTGCACTTCTACCGTTATCTCAATAGCATCATCTACAAAACGTAAATTATCTCCAGCAGTCAAATAACCATTTTGAATCTCTTGGAGCAATACTCCATGTTTGACATCCATAGTTTTAGTTATTCTTTCTTGTAACCATACATTTAAAGCCTTATCATCTACGATTTTAGTTGCCCTTTTTTGATTAATAACTGATAAAGCAAATTTTGCTAATCGCCCAAACGTTTCATGATAACATTCCTTTTTGAACAAATCTAAAACTTCAAAGAACTGCTCATCAAAAATAGAAATCGTAAACACATGAAATACTTCTTTATTAAAGGAAATTTTGAATGTCTTTTCTGGTGGTAAGAATTGCTTGATAAATGATTTTTGGATAAAAAAAGCGAAATCGCAACCATTTGACAATAGACCATAATTTATCTCCGAATGATAAGCTATATACTTCTCTAATTGCTTAGTTAATTTAACGCTAAATTGTTCGTTCAATTTCTTAGCCTCAACGATAAACTTACCATCAATTAAAAAATCAAATCGATCATAACGCTTACTACTAGTATACTCAAAATTTACATCCTTTACGATGTCAAAACCAAATATATGTTCAAAAATGGGTACTAGAATAGTACACTCAACTCCTTTTTCACTTAGCCGATTGACTAGCGTTGAATTTTCATTTGCTAATTCAGTTTTTACATATTCAATTCTATCCTTTAGAATAGATAAATTCCTTCGATTCATTGGTGCGTGATTTTATATGATTTGTGGAAATGTAATACAATAGGTGAGGTTATATCCTCTAAAATTACAACAATAATCTTCCAAAAAACTACTAAAAAAGAATTCGGGAGGGTAAGGTAAACAAAGGGTTAAAATATCAAAGAATCTGGTTTTAATACAACTATATACAGCAGCTAGAAAACAAGAATAAAATCACGTCAATACTAAAAACCTAAATTTATATCTCGCCAAAAGTGGTCTAAAACACCCTACTTTGGCGAAATATAAAATCATATCTCGCCAAAACACACTATTCTAACCTACCTTTGGCGAGATATAAACCCAAACACAGGTTTCCGAAACAAAAAATAACCCACAAAAATATCCCCCAATCAACGTATCTTTGCACCTTCAAAGCAAAAAGATATGTACAAAATAAATATTCTACTTCCCCTATTCTTTTTATTATCCTTATTGAATAGTAAACTCCTAGCCCAACAAGGAAACACCTTCCGAGACGACTACCAATACCACATCAAAAAAACGACCGAATCCATTAAAATCGACGGTGTCATAGAGGAGGCGGTATGGGAAACTGCGCAAACAGCCACCAACTTTTTCTACATCACACCAGTAGCAGAAAAAAAGGTCGAGCAACGAGATCAAACAGAAGTCAGAATGACCTATGATGATAAGCATATCTACCTGGCGGTGGTTTGTCATGGGGAGAAACCTTACCTAGTGCCTTCCCTTAAGCGAGATGGGAATACCTTTTTTGGTGGTGAAACTTTCATGGTGTCTTTTGATCCAGGGAATGAGCGGACTACGGGGAATGCCTTTGCCACCAATTCTGCGGGCGTGCAATTTGACAATCAGTTAGCAGGAGATTTGGGGACTAGAAGTGGCGGTGGAAGTGGTGGATTCAATACCGCTTGGAACAATAAATGGCAATGTGAGACGAAAGAATACGATAACTATTTTACCATAGAAATGGCGATTCCGTTTAAGTCGCTTAGATATGGCGATAGTAAAGTTTGGGGCGTGCAATTTAATCGTGGGGTCTCTGAAACCAATAGTTTTCATGCGTGGACGCCAGTTCCTTTACAATTTTTTGGGCCAGATCTAGGCTATAATGCCTCGCTTATTTGGGATGAAGTACCTAAGAAAACGAAGAGTAATATTGCTTTGATTCCATACACAATTGCCTCTACGTTTAAAGATGTAGCTGGAGATGCACCTGCTAATAATAATTTTGATGTGGGATTGGATGCTAAAATTGCTTTGACGAGTAGCTTGAATTTAGATGTAACGGTAAACCCAGATTTTTCGCAAGTAGACGTTGATCGGCAAGTAACTAACTTGACGACGGTCAATATTCGATTTCCAGAACAACGAATTTTCTTTGTGGAGAATAGTGATATTTTTTCTGATTTTGGCATACCACCCATGCGACCGTTCTTTTCTAGAAAAATTGGTTTAACCGATAATGGTGCGCCTATTCCGATTAGCTATGGTGCTCGGATTACAGGTAATCTGACGAAAGATACACGGATTGGATTGATGAATCTACAGACTAAGTCTGACGTTGAACCCGGCAATAATTATAGCGCTTTAGCGGTCAATCATAGAATATTCGGGCGATCGGTGCTAAAAGGCTTTTTTCACAATCGAATTGGTCATACGGATGGGAACTTTGATTCGGATGATTTTACTAGAAATATGGGGCTAGAGTTTGACTATAAATCAAAAGATGGCTATGATCGTTTTGCAGTCGGTTATAGTTTGTCCAATAGCGAAGGGGTGTCCGATAAGAATGGTTATTATCATGCTATTGCCCAATTTGGAAACGATAATTTTCGCTTTTATACGAATGTCTCTGGCATCGGCAAAAATTATTCGGATGAAATGGGATTTATCCAACAGAAAAATCAATTTAATGCCGTCACTGGTGAAGTTATCGAAATTGGTTACGACCACCTTTTTTCTAACTTAAGTTATACCATCTATCCAGAAAAAAGTAAAAAAATTAATACCCATCGTTTTGGTTTGATTAATGTGGGCGATTGGGATAGGGAAAGTAATTCAAATTTTAGTTATCGGATCGGAGGAAGTTATCAAATTGCCTTTGCCAATACTAGCCGTTTTTCAGTGGAATTTGGTCGGACTTATCGGAAGTTATTATTCCCGTTTACTTTTACGGATAATCCGTTACCTGCCAAAGGCTATACTTGGAAAACTTTCGAAATAGACTATCGGTCGGATATCAGAAAGAATTTCAATTATGCATTGGGTGGAACCATCGGTGGTTTTTATAGTGGACAAAGAAAGAGTTTGACCGCTGAAATGAATTACCGACAACAGCCTTGGGGCAATTTCGGCGTCGCTTTTGAGGCAAACGAATTGACCTTTGATGGCGATATTGGTAACACCACTCTACTGCTAATTGGCCCAAGAATAGAATTTAGTTTGAATAGAGATTTATTCTGGACGACCTTTTTACAATACAATACTCAACAAGATAATTTTAATATCAATAGTCGAATTCAGTGGAGATTTCAACCGCTATCTGATTTATTCCTAGTTTATACGGATAACTATGCCATCGAGCAGTGGGGACCTAAAAATCGGACTTTGGTATTGAAGATTAATTATTGGTTGAATATATAGCGGAGGGCAGTGGGTTGCAAATAATTTGTGCCTACGTCTGCTTCCCCCCATGACTTATGCTCTCCTATCTTCTTCCAAGATATATACGGGAACGATTGCTCCCGAATTTTCCATCGCTGTTTTCAAGGCCAAATTATCACTCAATCTTAAATCTGTTCTAAACCAAAGTAATCCTCTATTCATCTTTTTTATTTGTTGTTTTAAATATGAAAAGAGGAACAGCAACACTATAAAATTGTTGAAAAGTTGTGATTATTTTGATGGACTATATACATTTTCTATCCTCAGTTTATCAGTCACTGTCTAAAATGTCCAGATTCTGTCAAAAAAATCCAGATTTTACCCCCAAAAATCCTGTTTTATGTTCAAATAGTCCAGAAGTGTTCTTCATATCTACCCTAATTTTGTTCTAAGAATATGCATACATTTTATGCCCGCTATAACTATCATCTTCGATAATTAAGATGCCCCATTCCTAATATTTTAGGAACTAGTGCTTGATACACTAGATCAAACACTTTTGTTATTTCTTAAAAATTAAAAACCTTTAAAAAACATGAGAAAGTTAAATCTTTTATTAGCCATCGGCTGCTTTTTGGCCATCTATTCTTGTCAAAAAGAATCCATTGCACCTTTACCTGAAACCAATGCTATCACTACCGAAACGACCGACGAATCTCAATACTTTAAAATCAATACTCTCGAAGACTTAGCGACTTTTGAAAAGCTATTTGTAGAAAACGAAGGGGCGATCAGTAGAGGAAAGCAACATGGAAAAATTGTCCATGTGCCCAACAATTCTAAAAACGCCCTACAAGCAGCGATTGCCGAGGCAGGACGCTACGGTTTGGTCGTTTTAGCCAAAGGCAAACACTACGAAGACGAGACGGTTGTCATTGACCATCCTGTATATATCCTTGGGCGAAAAGGCGCTACGGTGATTGCTGGTAATGCATTATCAAATGTTGGGGTAATTAACCCTGTTTTTTCTATTCGCAAGACAACTAGAGTCACTATTTGGGGCGTAGAAATGCAAGGAAAAGAAGGTGGAAGTAGTTCTGCCGTTGAAATCCTCAATTCCACACATACGGTACTATCCAAAAATACCATGACTAATTTTCAAGTTGCTAGTATTGTTAATGAAGGAGACCACACTTTGTATTGGCAAAATGAAATAGTAGGTGGAGTAGATTTCCCCTTAACAGCAGGGATTCTAGTAATAAATGGAATGAATGTTAGAATCCTTCAAAATAAAGTCTCTGGCTTTATTCTCGGAATAGTTTGCAGTAGTCAAGCTGGTATTCTTCAACATAATGAGCTATTTGGTAATAATACTGGTGTCAGCCTCAGTAATATTCCTCCTGTTATTCAAACATCGGAAGGGAACATTGTTGGCTCTTCAGTTCCCACTACTAAATGGAGGGCTCAGGATAATTATTCCCATGATAACTTGACTGGCTATGAAGTTACCTCTAGTGCTAATAACAATATCCTAATTAATAACCGTGGAGGGAATAATGAATTGGTAGATTTAGTGTTAGCCTCAAATTTCATAAATATTGTAGGGATTCCAGTTTCCCCCTCTTTTGACAATTTCGTGGATGTACGAGATAATACGGAATTTACGATTATAGATTGTGGAGATAATAATCGGGTACGAGGAGGGGTGCAACTTCCTTGTCAATAGTCAACCTTTGAACTGCTTACTGGATAACTTGCCGCTTGCCCGTCTGGGTTATCCAGTAAGTTTTTACAATCAAATCAACTGCATATCAAATGCAGACCATCAAACTAACCTTAAAATTAACAACAATATGTTTACTAACACTATAAAAAAGCAATCTAAAATCTATCTCGTAGTTATTGCCTGCGCTTTATGCCTGCTACCCAACCTTTTTAGCCAGAATCAAATGGTGGCAGTTCAAACGAGTAAAATCAACATTGCCAAGAGCCAACAATTTATCACAGCACACAAAAAAAGCAATGAAGTCATCAAGGAAAAGACAACCACACCTGTTTACTATGAGGCGTATGTTACACAGGACAATAGGTTAATATTGGTGTCGCCTATCGACTCTTTTGCTGATTTGGATAAAATGGCACCAGCAATCGGAGCTAATAGCCAATTGGTAGATCCTGCGATCAATCAACAAATAGCAGAGACCATAGAATGGCAAGAATCAGCTATTTCCGTACGGCGGAATGACCTATCTGTATTGCCAGCAAAAGGTAGAGATTTGTCTGATTTGAATTTTGTTAGATGGCACACCTTTCATTATCATCCAAAAGACGGAGGAAAAATGTTTGCCGTTGCCAAAAAGATAAAAACCTATTGGGATAGTCAAGACAGTGATTATTTTTATTTGCTTTTTCAGCCTTATTTTGATAGAAATGTCAATAGAATTATTGTGGTAGAGTTCGCTAAAGACTTAGCAGGTATGGCTGCTTTGGATGACCATAAAAGCACACAACTGAAAAATCCTGAATATGCGGCTTTAATGAAAGAGTTGCGCTCCATAGTTACGGACGTAGAAGTCGTTTATGGTCGGTATAATGCTGAATTGTCCTTTTTGCGGGATTAAGTAACTAGTAAAAAACAACTAATGCATTTAGGAGCTGCTAATTTGTCCCAATGTACCGATAGGCATTATTTTTATTAGACTTGTTACCCTTTGAAAATGACCATATGAAATTTAGATTTTTTCGATAGTTTTCTTTAAAAATTTGTTGAATAGTCCTTCTATTGAAGAAATTTTTAGAGGAAAATAGCGGAAAAAGATATTTTCAGATGGTTA